>JALONX010000570.1 GCA_025454695.1 Chloroflexaceae bacterium | reverse complement strand
GCATTGCCCTGGCCCGCGATCATAAGAATACGCATGTCGAGTTACGAGTTGCGAGTTACGAGTTGCGAGTTGGAGCTGCCTGGAACTCGTTACTCGTTATTCGTCACTCGTCACTAGCTAGGCTGCTTCCACTTCCATTTGCTCAACGGTGACAACTCGCTCGGCGGAACCAGAAGACAGTTCGCGAAATTCCAGCCGCAGCACCCCATCGTCGTAACGGTGGTTGCCCAGCGCACAATCGTAGAGCAGGCGCGGCAGGGCGATGGAACGCTGCAAACGGCCCGCCGTAATCGTCAAATCGGTGCCGCTGCGCTCCAGGTCAATCGTGTCGGCCTCCAGAAACGGCAGCCGCAGGCACAACTCGTAGTGCCCTGGTGAGTCCTCCTCGTTCCACTGCTCCATCCAGATCGGGCGCTCGTTGTAGAGCACCGCGCCGGGATCAGACGAACCAAACGTGGCCGCGCCCACCTCCAGCAGCATCGGCATGCCAATCGGCTCGCCGTTCTGCAGCACGGTTTTGAAGATCGGCGTGGGCGCAAAACTGGCTTCGATCTCTCCGATATAGCCCCGCTGCAATTGCTGCCAGTAGTCGAAATAGGCTCCCAGATCGGCCCGCACGGGCAAGATTTTGTTAATCATCACCGCGTCGAGCAGCAGGCCGTAGAGATTCAGGAAGGTGTAGGCCCGCCGTGTTTCCAACAGCGGCAGCTTTTCCGGGTTCAGCACCAGGCGAATGGAGACCTGCGGGCCGAGCAAAAAGGCCGACAGCCGCTCCATTTGCTCCAGCAGTCCATTCACTTCGTCAAAGAAGCGGTCTTCCGGCAGGTCGCGGCGGAAGGGCCGGGCCACATTTGCCAGCCCCCGGTAGACCTTGAAGAATTTCTTGCCCGCACCGCCACCGATGATTAACTCCGGGTAGGCCAGCAGGCGCAGGGTGTTGCCAGTGGGCGCGGTGTCAAGCACAATCGCGTCCCAGCGCCCACTCTGGGCCTCCTGCATCACCCGTTGCAGGGCCAAAATCTCGTCGAGGCCCGGCTGGTTCGCCAGTTCCGCCGCCGTGGTGCGTTCCACACCACGGGTGGAATAGGTATTGGTTACAAACTGCTGAAAGCCGCCCAGGTTCCGTTTCCACTCGTAGATGGTGTCAACCTCCAGCCCATAGAGGTTGGGCATCAACGGGGTAGGTTTGTCTCGGCTCACGCTCGCGCCGAGGACATCGGCCAGCGAGTGGGCCGGGTCGCTCGACAACACCAGCGTGCGCCGCCCGCTCTGCGCCAGCATGGTTGCCGTGGCCGCAGAAATGGTGGTTTTGCCGGTGCCGCCTTTGCCAGAATAGATGATGACTCGTGCCATAAGCGATTGACGATTTTGGATTGACGATTGACGATGTTTTTGGCTCTCGCAAAGCCGCAAAGCTCGCAAAGAGGCATTCGTCCAGCACGTTCTTGCGCCTTCCGAAATCGTCAATCGTCAATCGTCAATCGTTACTCCTTCTCGTCCCGACTGACCACAATCCGCCGTACCGGGAGCGAACGTTTTTCCGCTGGCGCTTCTGGGGCGGGCGATTCCACATGATGCAGGCCATTGTGATGCCCGTTGCCATTGCCATTATGGTGCCCGTTGCCGTTGCCGTTGCCGTTTGCATGCACCGCTTCACGCTCGATGGGCACCTGGCGGCGCACGGTGGCGCTGGCGCGGACGACGGTTGGTTTGCTGGGCGCATCCTCCGGCTCAGGCGCAAACGCAGTGTCGTTTGCAATAGGCACCGGCTGAGTGGGCGCTTCGTCGCGGCGCAGATCAATCTGGCGACGCACCGTGGCGCTGGCCCGCACCACCGTGGGTGTGGAAGGAAGCTCCGGCTCGTCTTCAGCTTCGTTCACTAGCGGCACGGTCTGGGGCGGTGGCGGCTCGCGGCGGATGTTGATCTGGCGGCGAGCGCCGTTGCTGGCCTGAATGTGTGGTTCTGACGGAACAGCCGGTTCGGGCGTGGTGTTTTCCACCTCCACTGGCGTGGAGCGGGGCCGCACTGCTGCCCGCACCTGAATGCGTTTGGCAGCGGGGGTCTCGTTTTGTGGTAGTTCGTCAGGGGTTGGCTCACTGAAGGTGAGCACGGCCCGCACCACTGGCCCAACCGCAGCCAGCGGCCCTTGATCCTCTTCGTGCTGCTGCACCACCCGGCGCAACCCGTTGATGGCGGTGCGGCGAGTCTGCGGGTCTTTCACGCTGGTGAGCAGTTCGTTGGTGCCGGTCACCACATCGCTGGCCCGCTTCACCGTGCCCTTCAGGCGGCGCGGCACATCAAGCATCAGCCGCAAGGCCCGACTCACGTCGTACATGCCGGGCTGTTCGGGCATCAGCGGGCTGCTGCCATTGCTGCGCATGATTGGTATGGGCGTGCCCGTGCCAGAGGAGGCTGGCACACCGCCCCGCTCCCGTTCGTAGGCAGCAATCAAGCTCTGGGAGCTGTCGGCATTGACCGACGGGGTAGGCTTGCGCTCGCCACCGAAGGGCCACCAGCCCTTTTTCTCGGGTTCGGGCGGCAGTTCAGGCTCTGGCTCGGGGCGGCTTTGCAGCTGCTGGAACATCGGCGGCATAGGCTTGCGATCCACCGCCGGGAAGGCCTCACCAAAGGCGGCGGCAAGCGCCTCACCCGTCACACCGTTGGCCAACTGGTCGCCCACCCAGCCCACCATGTCGGCCAGCATCGCCACATCGTCGGAGGGCATGTAGTCGAGCGTGTTGACGAAGACGCGCTCGTCTTTGCCGCCAACCGTGTCGCCGTTGCCCTTGACGTTGATGCGGCGCGTGCGTGGGGCCACGGCGGGGAGGCGAATGGCCAGCCGCACCCGCCCGTGGAAGGGATCCCAGGTATCGAACTCGGCCACGTCAATATCCGACCAGGGCACGCCATCAACCGTGTCGTTGAAGAAACCCCTGGCCCACATGATCACGCGCTGGTCGGTGAGGGCCAGAAAGTCGCTCAGGGCCAGGCCACCCACCCGCTTGCCTTGTTCGTCGAGGAGGAAGCCATCGAAGAGGGCCAGCAGCGTTTCGCCCTCCTCTAGCAGGCCCCGGTGCAGCATTTCGTCAATGCTGGTGGGGTTGACATTCACTCCCAGATAGGGGCGTAGACTCATAACTTCGTCCTTCGTAGGGGCGACTTGGGCCGCCCAACCCTCTTCCCAAGCTCTCTCTTAAAAGCTCTCGCAAAGCCGCAAAGGTGTCTCGTGTGTGCGTCTTGTTGCTAAACGTTGTGTGCGTTGCGGTCTTGCGTCAACTTCCTTGGTGTAGCTCTTGCAAAAGCGGAAAGTGGCTTCAAAAGTACAGTTCTGTGCTTGCCTTAGCGTGCTTTGCGCCTTTGCGAGAGACTGGTTCGGTTTCTTCTCATTCCTGTTTGTTCGCGTCGCCAGAGCCGCTCATCACCAGGGGTGGGCGGCTGTTGCCACTCAACGGGTTAATCGGCATGCGGCGGCGCAGTGGAATTTCATTCGGCTCGCCACGAACTGGCGCAGGCGGCGTTGCTGGCTGGGGAGCCGGAGCAATCGGCGCAACGGCGGCAGCGGCGCGGTCAGCCTCGCTGCGGCGGCGCAACGGAATTTCCCGGTACACCGGCGCGGCGGGTGTAGCAGGCGGCGCTGCTGTTCCCGGCTGCGTCAACAGCGAGGAGAGATACTGCGCATCACCGGACTCACCAGCATGTGACGCTACGGCTGAGGTGGTACCAGGCTCTGGCCCGGGTCTCCCATCTCCCGTCTCCCGTCTCCCGTCTCCCGTCTGCCCACCCCGCCGGTTCAAAAAGGCCATCGCCATTTCGCGGGCGGTGGGGTTGCTAGAAACCGTCGTCACCAGGTCGTTGATCGCCCGTACCGTTTCAGTCAGGTCGCGCAGGCTGCCACCATTCAGGTCAAAGGGCAGGTCGGCCTCACGCACGGTGCGCCGCAACGTGTCCCATGCGGAACGCACCAGGCGACCAGCGGCATAAATCTGTTCTGGCGGCAGCCCGGCCTGCTCCTGCTGAAAAGCTGGTTCAGCCCCCTCGGCCACGCCCCTGGTGGCACCAGGCCAGCGGTAGGGCTGGTCGCCCGGCAGGGCACCCTCAACCGTGCCATAGATCTGAGCAGCCAGGGCAGCGGCAATCTCAGGCCCGGCCTGGTGGGCATGCATGCCCTGGGCGGCATACTCCTGAGCGGCTTCGCCGGCCAGGTGCAGCAGGGTCACCGCCGCTTCCAGATCGCGCTGGGGCAGCAGGGCCAGCGTAAAGCGCTGCTCCTCGCCGTCGGCTCCAAGAAATGTTAATTGCAACTGCGCATGCAGCGGGTCAGTGCCAAGCCCTTCTACCAGGGCAAGCTCGGTAAGCGGGAAGGCGTAACACAGGTGGCGGCCATAGTCCCGCGCCCAGAGCAACACCCGCAGGCTGGTGAGCAGGCAATAATCATGAAGAGTTGGCCCGCTGAGTCGGCGACCGTTGCCATCTTGCACCACGCCATCCAGTGCCACCAGCACCTGTTCGTCAGCGTCGAGCACCCCAAGGCGCACAAGCTCTTCCAGGTGGGCGGGAACAACGGTGTGGCTGTGGTAGAGGAGATTGATCATGTGAAAAACTGCGTACTACGTACTGTGTAAGAACCAAGAACCAGTTTGCAGTTTTCAGTTGGCAGTTTGCATGAGAAAGCTTAACGAACCTGCTAACTGCAAACTGGAGGACTG
>JALONX010000569.1 GCA_025454695.1 Chloroflexaceae bacterium | reverse complement strand
AAATTGCTGGTGTCCCCTTCCCTGCTCCTGCTGCCCCTCTGGTTGACCCCATCATTCCTGAGGGGAGAACTGGTGCCCAAACGCATCGCTCTGCAGAGTGCTGAGGCACTTGCCACCATTATGGCTCGCCCGATGACCATTCTGGCCACCATCAGCCGCCCGCTGGTGGCGCTGCTCACATGGTCAACAAATGGTTTGCTTTTTCTGCTGGGGCGCGGCAATGTGCCAGAAGAAAAAGTGACGGAGGAAGACATTCGTCAACTGGTGCGGGAAGGGGCCGAAGGCGGCGCGGTGGCCCAGCAGGAGCAGGAGATCATCGAGAGTCTCTTCGATTTTGGCGACCGCTCGGTGCGCCATATTATGACTCCCCGCCGCGACGTGGAGATGGTGAACGCCAACGCAACGCTGGGTGAGGTGCTCGACGAGTTGCTGGCCAGTGGCTTTTCGCGCTTTCCGGTCTACGAAGACTCACAGGATCATATCGTGGGCGTGGTGCATGTGCGCAACCTGCTGCTGCTCTACCGTTCCGATGGCGTAGAGGTGCGCGTTCGCACGGTGATGGTGCCGCCGCTGTTTGTGCCCGAAACCAGCCGCGCTTCGAGCCTGCTGCAAACCTTCCGCAAGGGCCAGAGCCATCTGGCGGTGGTGGTGGGCGAGCTTGGCAGCGTGGAAGGGATTGTGACGCTGGAAGATGTGTTGGAAGAGATTGTGGGCGAGATTACCGACGAGTCGGACGAGGGGGAGCATCAGGCGATTGTGCAGCGCGAAGACGGTTCATTGCTGATGGACGGGGTGCTGCCAGTGGATGTGTTGAAAGACCGCCTGAAGATTGATGAACTGCCGGACGAAAACCTCTACCGCTTTGACACGGTGGCTGGCTTTGTGCTGAGTCTGCTGGGGCACATCCCCAAAGCCGGTGACTATGTGGTCTGGAACGACTGGCGTTTTGAGGTGATTGACATGGATGGCCTACGGATTGACAAAGTGCTGGTGCAGCGTAAAACGTGAGCAGAACGTATTTCACACAAAGGCACAAAGGCACAAAGACATGACGCAAGATGAACGATTGCTCTTATCTTGGCGAGCTTTGCGGCCCTTCAATTCTGGTTTCCGAGGCTCCCCTGAGCCTGACGAAGGGCTTGACGAGGAGCAGGACAGGCTTTGCGAGCGCTTTTTTGAGCAGTTGTGAATCTGCAACTTTTGCCTGGAACTGACCGTATGATTAGGTGAGAGTCACACAGAAGGAGTGTATTGATGGCTGGTGAAGTAAACCTACGTGCTACCCTCGCCCGGCCTTTTCTTGCGGCCAGCACCACGCCCCAGGTGGCCTACCTGCTGTTGGAAGTTCAGCCAGGTGAGGCGATTGCTCAGGTGCGCATGCCGGTGAACGTCAGCTTCGTGCTGGATCGCAGCGGCTCGATGAAGGGCGAAAAGATTGACCGGGTGCGCCGCGCCACAGCCATGGCCCTTGATCTGCTCGATAGCCAGGATGTGGTTTCAGTGGTGGTGTTTGATCATCGCACCGAGATTTTAATCCCTGCCACGCGGGTGCAAAATAGACGCGAAATGCAGGATCGCATCAGCCGCATCCGCGACGCTGGCGGCACCAAAATCGCCCCGGCGGTGGAAAAGGGCCTGCGCGAAATCCAACGGGCCGAAGGCCAGGGCATTCGCCGCATGCTGCTGCTCACCGATGGGCAGACTGAAAACGAGAATGAATGCTTGCTGCGGGCTGAAGACGCCGCTCGCCTCGGAGTGCCGATTACGGCGCTGGGCGTGGGCAAAGACTGGAACGAAGACCTGCTGATCGAAATGGCTAACCGTTCTGGTGGCACAGCTGACTACATCGCCCGCCCCGACGAGATTACCGAATATTTCCAGAACACCGTACAGCGCGCCCAGGCCACCGCCGTGCAGAACGCTTCGCTAACCCTGCGGCTCGTGCAGGGCATCACGCCACGGGCGGTCTGGCAGGTCATCCCGCTGATTAGCAACCTGGGCTACCGTCCCATCTCCGACCGTGACGTGAGCGTGCCGCTGGGTGAATTGGAAACAGGCCAGGGCCGCACGCTGCTGATCGAATTCCTGGTTGATCCGCGCCCGGTTGGTCAGTATCGGGTTGGCCAGGTGGAGGTGAGCTACGATGTGCCCGCCCTGCGCCTGATGCAGGAGAAAGCTCGCGCCGATGTGCTACTGACCTTTACTGGCGACGCTGGGCAACTCAACCAGGTTAATGCACCGGTGATGAACATTGTGGAAAAGGTGAGCGCCTTTAAGCTGCAAACGCGGGCCTTGCAAGATTTGCAATCCGGCGATGTGGCCGGGGCAACCCAGAAGCTAAAGAGCGCAGTGACCCGGTTGCTAAGCCAGGGCGAGATGGAGCTGGCCCAGACCATGCAAAAAGAGGTGGAAAATCTGGAGCAGGGCGGCCAGCTTAGCAGCGAAGGGCAGAAAACCATCAAGTTCCAGGGCCGCAAAACGGTGCGCCTCAGCGACCTGGATCTGCCAAAGTCGTAACTTTATTGTAGTGCGGACTTCAGTCCGTTGCGCTTCTTTCCCGGGGCACAACGCGGACTGAAGTCCGCACTACGTTTCGTACACCACCTTAAAGCCTCCGCGCCCTCCGCGTCCTCCGCGGTGAAACCCCGGCTACCGTGCCAGTACGTAGTGCAGCACCCCCGCCTGGCGTACAAACCCCTTCAGTTCCAACATGGAAAGAGTCGCTGCCACCGTGTGCGCAGGCATGTTGCTGGCCCGTCCGAGGGCGTCAATATGCTGTGGCTCGTAGGAAACAAACGTGAGCAGCGCCGCCTCCGTCGGGTCGTCGGGCAGGGTGGCGCGGGCTTCCCGCTGCGCCGTTGCCACGTTTAGATTCAAGGCTTCCAGCACATCGCTGGCCCGTTGCACCAGGCATGCGCCGTTGCGAATGAGCTTGTGAGTCCCGTCGCTGCGGGCCGAGAAGATCGAACCGGGCACAGCAAAGACCTCGCGGCCCTGTTCCAGCGCAAACTCCACCGTAATCAGTGCGCCGCTGCTTTCGCCCGCTTCCACCACCAGCGTGCCCAACGAAAGCCCGCTAATCACGCGGTTGCGGGGCGGGAAGTTCAGCGGGATGGGCTTCACCCCAATGCCATATTCAGACACAATCGCGCCCTGCTCCACGATCTGCGCCGCTAGCTTGCGGTTGCGCTCCGGGTAGCCCTGGTCAACCCCGCAGCCTAGCACGGCGATGGTGCGTGCCCCGGCTTCCAGCGCGGCGCTGTGGGCAATCGCGTCTATTCCCAGGGCCAGGCCACTCACGATGGTCATGCCGCTGCTGGCTAGCTCGCCAGCCAGGTGGCGGGCGGCTTCTTTGCCGTAGCTGGTAGGCGACCGGGTGCCCACCATCGCCAGTGCCCAGTTATCCTCCTGCGTCAGGGTGCCGCGCAGGTAGAGCAGCGGCGGCGGATTGGGGGCCTGGGCCAGCAGCGTCGGGTAGTTCTCGTCCTCAATCGTGATCAGTGTGGCATCGGCTTTGGCGACTCGCTCCAGTTCCTGTTCCAGGTTCAGGTTGCGCCGCGCTGCCAGAAAGGCCGTCATCGCTTTGGCATCCAGCCCCGCCGCCACCATGTCGTCGGTGCCTGCCTCCCAGGCCGCCGCCACCGAGCCGCAGCGCTCGATCAGGCGGGCCAGCCGAATGGGGCCAATGCCTTGCACCAGGTTAAAACCGAGGTAGTACAGTGTGTGTTCGAGCATGACGAGTGCCGATTTGCAGACCGGAGACCGATGACCGGAGACCGGGGCCAGGCGAGTGACGAGTGACGAGTGACGAGTGACGAGTGACGAGTGACGAGTGACGAGTGACGAGTGACGAGTGACGAGTGACGAGTGACGATTATCACGTTTCACGAAATACCGGTTCTCGGTTCTTGATTCTCGGTTCTCGGTTCTCGGTTCTCAGTTCTCGGTTCTCACGTTTCACGCAGCACGCAGTACGCAGCACATAAATACACCGTAGGAGACGGCACTCCGGTTACGCATTACGCATTATGCATTACGCATTACGCCTCTCATCAATCCGCAAGGTGTAAATTGCCAGTGCCGAGAGCAGGTAGGCCACGGCGGCCAGGGCAATCGGTGCGGCAAAGCCGACCCGCTGCTGCGCCCAGCCGCTCCACAGCGCGGTGAGTGACCAGCCACCCGACCAGAGCACGCTCATCATGCTGGCGGCCAGGCCGCGCTGCCGCACGGGCGTAGCCTGCATCACCATCGCATCGTTGAGCGGGAAACTGGCAGCCACAAACAGCCCACGCAAAAAGAAGCCCACCACCGCCGGAAACAGCGCCGGAGCAAACATCAATAGCATGGCGGGCACCGCGCCGAGTCGCAGCACGGCGGCAGCCCGCCGCAGCCCCAGGCGCTTGCTCACCGGCGAGCCGATCAGTGCGCCGAGGCCCATGCCAAGGGAGGCCCAGGCCAGCACCAGCCCCACCGTGGCGTCGCTGAGCTGAAATACGTTGCGGAAGAAGAGATTTTGAAAGGGCAAGATCGCGCCGCCAGCAATGCCGAGCAGCAATCCCGCCAGGGCGTAGCGCAACAGCCGTCGCACTGGGAGCGGTTTGCCTTCCTCAACTACGGCAGCCGTGGCGCTGCTGGCCACCACCGGGAAGGCTCGGAGCGCGGGCAGCAGCGCCAGCAGCGCCAGCAGCGCCACACTGGCCAGGGCCGCGCCGTAGGC
>JALONX010000568.1 GCA_025454695.1 Chloroflexaceae bacterium | reverse complement strand
CCGAATTTATTCGGTGGCTATTGTGGCACAACATGTCCAGTTTACGTTGTACATGTTCATACACGTGTTACCCCGATGGTTGTGTGGATAATGTGGTAAAGACGTATTATCCGACGTGTTGTACTAAAATATGCACAAACCTTGGTTACAGACGAGTGACGTGCGGGCGGTTTGCAAACAAAAGGGCCTGGCGAGAACTGTTCTCGCCAGGCCCTGCTGCGTGTCTGAGCTTCAGCCTATGCCAGCATCAGCTCGCGGATGTTGCGGCTGCGCTGCTGGCGCTCGGCAATGCGGCGGCCAGTGAGTACCATGCGCACGGCGTTTTCGGCACAACTGGCGGTCAGTTCTGCGGCTCGGGTAATCGCTTCGTCGAGCGTGCAGGGAGCCTGCAAAATGCTGCTGTAGGCAGCAATATTGTGCTGGTAGTTAATCTCGGCGTCCTTGCCAATCGTCCCGGCCAGCGCGATCACGGGTACGCCATAGCGGCGGGCACGGCGGGCCACTTCGGCGGGGATTTTGCCCCGTGGCGTCTGGAAGTCAATCCCACCTTCAGCAGTCAGCACCAGGTCGGCATGGCGCAGCTTGCTATCCAGGTCGAGATACTGCATCACAATCTCGTAGCGTGGGTGCAGAGTGGCCCCCAGCAGCGCAAGCAAGCCCGTGCCCAGCCCGCCCGACGCGCCGCAGCCCGGCAGGGTGCGCACATCCAGGCCCAGGTCGCGCTGAATGACCGCCGCGTAGCGTTCGAGACCCTTTTCGAGCAAATCCACCATCTCGGGGCTGGCACCCTTCTGGGGGCCAAACACGCGGGCTACGCCCTGCGGCCCACACAGCAGCACATGGGGGTTGCAGGCCACATCAATCTGCACCTGCTTTAAGCGCGGGTCAAGGTCGCTCAGGTCAATCCGATCCAGGTCGTTCAGGCCCAGGCCGCCGTGGGTGATAAGTGTGCCATCGGCCTGCAACAGCCGCCCGCCAAGGGCCTGCACCATGCCAGCACCGCCATCGTTGGTGCCCGAGTCGCCACAGCCAATCAGGATGCGCGACACGTTCAGGTTCAGGGCCGCTTTGATCAGCTGGCCAACGCCATAGGTGGTGGTGAGCAGCGGGTTGCGCATGTCGCGGGGCACCAGACGCAGCCCGGCAGCGGCGGACATTTCCAATACGGCGGTGCGGGGGCCATTGCCACCCAGAATGCCGATGTGTGTTTCCACCATCTGGCCCACCGGCCCCGAAACCCGCACCGGATAGAGTGTGCCACCCGTGGCCCCCACCAGGGTCTGGCTAAAGCCCTCGCCGCCATCAGCCAGCGGCAAGCAGATCGTTTCAGCAGTGGGGTGGGCCGCCTTGACACCACGGGCAATCGCGGCACTCACGTCTTCAGCGCTCAGGCTCTCTTTGAAACCGGAAGGGGCAATTACAACGCGGAACGGGTTCATCATATCCTCCTTAAAACTGCGTATGCACTACTTCACGTTATCGTTGCCCAACAGAGCGGTGCCATAGGGGCAAAATACGCTCAGTCTTAATGTATTTTTGGCCCATGTCACGGTTCTGTGTGGAGTTCACAATGCTGCACGGGCGGCAAACAGACGCGATTACAATCGGCAGGAAGCACTCTTTATGGGCCAGGGCGGCATAACTTCAATCGAGCATCATTCGATTTCAAAAACAAACTGCCTGTTCCTTATATTAAGAAATTATTATTTGACATGCGTTCGGCTTACGTGTTATATTGGTAAGTCAATACCTCCTATGCCTGTAAACTGTTTTTCGCCCATGCATCCATTAACACCTGCAACATCAGATCTGTTTTTGGCAGAACAGGGCGAGGGGCCAGCCCTCCTGCTCATTCACGGGTTACTGATGGGTGGCGCAATGTTTCGACCGGTGTGCGAACATTGGCGGACACACTACCGTGTGTTAATGCCGGACTTGCGCGGCTATGCCCACAGCAAGCATCTCCCACCACCCTACACCGTTGCGCAACATGCCGCCGATCTCGCAGCGCTGTTGCAGCGGTTGGGGTTGCAACGTGCCGTTGTTCTGGGGTATTCGCAGGGTGGAACTGTGGCCCAGCAACTTACTCTCGACTACCCCGACCTGATGGAACGATTGATTCTGGCGTGTACATTTGCCTATAACCGTGCCACATGGCGGGAGCAGCTTGAGGGTGTGGTGATGCCCTGGCTGGTGCGATGGCTACGTGCGCGGCAGATTGTCGGCATGATGACGGGCTTAACCAGGACCCAAATGCATGAGCTTGAAGCGATTGTTGCCAGCAATGAGCGCCCACAGATGGTAGCGGCGACACGGGCGCTGTTGGCCTTTGATAGTCGCCCACGCCTGAGTGAAATTGTCTGCCCGACCCTGGTGATCACTGGCGGTCGCGATCAGGCTGTGCCGCCGCATCATGGGCAGCAATTGGCCTCATCCATCCCTGGGGCGGTGTTGACCGTCATAAAACAGGGTAGCCATGCGTTGCTCTGGACACATGCAGACGAGTTTGTGCAGGCTGTTGATGCGTTTTTACATGGGGTTTGAGTACACTGACAACGACGTTGTTTGCACGCCATGCAACGCGCTGTCATTCCGACCGTAGGGAGGAATCCGCAGTGCCATGCGTTGAAGACCCCTCCCTGCAGTCGGGGTGACAACGAGGCTGCATGCGAGAAAACGTTGTGTACAGACTATTGAGGGTACCTGCGCTTTTTGTGCAGAGTTTTTTAGAAAGAGGCTGCGTGTGGAATTTTTCGATACGACCATCCTGTTGTTTCTCAACCAGTTTGCACGCATGTTTGCGCCAGGGGAATTTCTGTTGGGAGTCATCGTTCGTAATCACCTGGTGAAGGGCGGGGTGCTGGTTACGCTCCTCTGGTGGCTCTGGTTTCAGCGTAGAGAAGCCATAGACACGGTGCGCGAACGGGTGCTACTCACATTAATGTCGAGTCTTCTTGCCCTGTTTGCCGCCAGACTCCTGTCGGCAGTTCTACCATTCAGGCCTCGGCCCATCCACGCCGCCCATCTGAATTTCACGCTTCCATATGGAGTTCCTCCAGACTCACTGGATAGGTGGAGTGCATTTCCCAGCGATCATGCCATTCTTTTCTTTGCCCTGGCCACTGGAATCTACTTCATTTCAAGGAAACTCGGCATCGTTGTACTGATCTACGTTGCCCTGGTTATCTGTTTTCCAAGGGTTTATCTTGGGCTGCATTACCCAACCGATGTTCTTGCTGGTGCTGCTATCGGTATTGGCATTGTATGGGGTATGATGCGCATCCGAGTAAATACTGTTATTTCGCAGGCGGTGATGGCCTGGTTGCAGCGCCAACCAGGCCTCTTCTACGCGGGCTTCTTTCTGCTGACGTACCAAATTGGCACCATGTTTGACCATGTCCGTGCTATCGCCGGTTTCGCGCTGGATGCGTTTCGTGCCATCATCACCTAGTGCGCTGCTGATACTTTTTGCCGCAGCGATCACACAGATCACGGAATAGAGGTGTCTTCCATGGAGGCTGCTGGCGACGGGTGGCAACGCCAGTGGGACAGGCCTTGCCCTGCGGTGAACGGAGTTTGACGCACAAAGCGCACGACACAGCCCGCAACATACACAATCGTGAGTCGTTCGCGGGCTTCGCGCAGCTGTCGCGCTTTGCGCGAGCCAGACGCTTGTGGATGACCGGGCAACTCGTGGAATGGATGGTCGTGTGTGCAAAGCAAAAGGCCGCGCCCCAATCGGGGCGCGGCCTTCGTTCTCTGTCTGTGCGCTGCTTACCGCCGCACAAGTGGCAAGTAGGTGCTGACAGCGGTGCTGGTGCAGGTTACGTCGTTTTGTTTGGGCAGCAGCTCCAGGGCCGCCGCCGCATCCACCCGGTCGGGTGCGCCGCCACAGATTTTGGTGGCCGTGCTGATCAAGCGGGCGGTGATGTCGGTCGCTTTAAGGGTCGGGTCTTTGGCCCGCAGCAGGGCTGCCGCGCCCGCCACCAGGGGCGCAGCCATGGAGGTGCCGCTCCAGGTGCCGTGGTCGCCGCCGGGCTGGCTGTGGCTGCCGGGCACCGTGCTGTAGATTTTGTCGCCTGGCGCACTGAGCCGCACCCACGGCCCACGGGTCGAGAAGTCGGCCAGGTATTCGTTTTCGGTGCTGGCGGCAATCGCTATCAGGCCGGTTACATCCGGTTCGGCGGCGGGATACTGGGGCACGCTGTCGCCGCCATTGCCTGCCGAGGCAATCACCACGACACCGCCGGTTTGGAGGCAGCGCTGATCATCGTCATCGTCATCGTCGTCATCATCGTCATCATCGTCATCTTCCGACTCGCAGGTAATATCATCAATCAGGTCGTCGAACAGGTCGGTACGGCGGAAGGTACCCAGGCTCATGTTGATCACATCGGCACCGTCGTTGGTAGAGGGGTTGCCATCGGGGTCTACAGCATAGCGCAGTGCCTCGGCCAGCACCCACATGTTGCCGAAGCCCTCAGGGTCGAGCACCCGCAGCGGCATAATGTTGACATCGGGGGCGGCCAGCAACACCAGCCCGGCTACGTGGGTGCCATGGCCATAGCCAAAGTTGGCGCGGCTGCCCTCTTCGCGAGGGTCGCCATCGCCGCCCACAAAGTCGTAGCCGTTCACCAGCTTTCCCGCCATTTTGGGGTGGGTTGGGTCAATGCCAGTGTCAAGGACGGCCACCACAATGCTGCTGTTGCCTTTGGTGACGGT
>JALONX010000567.1 GCA_025454695.1 Chloroflexaceae bacterium | reverse complement strand
AGCGGCGGCCTCGGATGGAGGCTCGGGCGCGGGCGCAGGCGCTGCGGGGTCTGGCGCAGGCGCCGGTGCTGGCGCGGGCACAGATGCAGGCGCGGGCGCGGGCGGCGCAGCGGGCGCGGGCGCAGGTGCTGAAGGCGCTGCTGGCACGGCGGTGGCTGGCACGGCGGTGGGTGGAACCGTGGGCAACGCAGTGGCGGTGGACGACCGAGCCAGTGAAATGACTGTTTCATCGTTCCAGGAGATCAACTGGTCGGCGGGAAGGGCCGTGGTGGCGACCACAACCAGGCTAACAGCCGGGGCAACCTTGCTGGCTACTTCAGCGTGCCTGGCCTGCACTGTTGGGTGAAACACACGCCAGACATCGGCAACGGTGAAACTAAGCACCAATACTGGCGGAATAACGGCCAGCAGATAGAGAACCGGGCGAAGCAAGCGGCGCATAACAAACTCCTGAACGGTCTGTGCAATTCTTCTGCTATATCTGTGCAGCGAGGGAGGAGAAAAAATACATCGCGGCTGGAAAAGGGGAAAGTAGGGGCAGCAGCACAGCGCGTTTGAGGCCAGGTAGTGAAACCAAAGCAAAGACCTGAGCGGTGCCGCAGGCATAACATCGTAACGCAGAGGAAAACGACGATTGCGACACCTGTCAGCTCTGGCACTGACGAGCACTGCTGTACAACCAGCGCGGTGTCCAATGCAGCACATGGTAGAGACGCCCCGGCGGGGCGTCTCTACCAAGCAACCCGTTGTTTTGCCACGCAAGCAGGGGCGACACAACGAACGAGGCGGCGATGCGCAATGGTTTGCACATCGCCGCCTCATCTCAACTCAAACGAGGAACTACCACCGCACGAGGAGCGAACACAGCCTCGTTCGGAGGATTACCACGCATCTATATTCACTGGGTTCGTCTCAGGATTATCAACCGTGGCGAACGTTGCGCCGTGATTGGTGGAAGCGCCAGCGCCCATCGTGGCAGCACCAGCAAAGCCAGCAGCGAGGGCCAGGCTCAGGATGATGAGTGCAAGGAGTGAGCGTAGTCGTTTCAACATAAACAACGTTCCTTTCACGATTGCCCCAGCGCCAGCAGCACGGTTTGGGAAGCGGCGCGGGGCTGGCTGTTAGTTAACAATTTTTAAACCGCACCCTTTGAGTGTACCATAGCTTTGGGGAGATGCGCAAGTGCTTCATTCGCAAATTACTATTCCGCAAACGAAGGTGTCTTACAGGCTGCCCCGCTTCCGCCACCGAATGAATTCGGCGTCTGGAAGCCAAAAACATGCTGATGGAGTTTTTCTTTTTAATCTGGACACGCGGTGCCGCCCTCGCCACCGAATGAATTCGGCGTCTAGAAACCTTAAACACGCTCAAGCGTGTTGCACCAGAGATGTCCGCCTTATTTTGTAAAGACTCATAATTTGGCGTCTAGAAACCTTAAACACGCTGATGAAGATTAAAAATTAAATCCGGTATAGCCCGCGCAGGTGGGCTTCGCAGCTTCAAGCCGCGTCCTTTAGGGCTACGGCGAGCAAATATACCCGTTTAATTTCTTAAAACTCATAAGCGTGTTGCCCTAATGGCTGTCTGGATTATTTGGTAAAGACTGATAAGCGTGTTCGCCAACGGGATGTTTATACCTGTAAATAACATCTGCATCACACCCGTACTGCGAACCTCGTACCACTAAGGAGACCGACACCTCGCGCCCGTAGCCTCACCACGTCCCCCTTATGCCCAGGTGCCGGTCTCCTTGCGCCTACTACGTTACCGAGCGGTTGCTAGTGCATCGGTCAATCGTCAATCGTCAATCGTCAATCGTCAATCCACCCCCGCCTACCTTCGTACCAGCGGCAGGAACACCCTCTGGCTACTGCCGCCACCATTGTCATCGCTATCTTCGGCCAGGCAGCCGCCGCTAAGAATGCCGCCGCTGGCATCCCGTGGAAAGCCACTGTTGCGCAGGGTGCTGAGGCTGGCACCGATATTGACGCGGCCCTTGCCCAGTTTATCCCGAAATGTGGGGTTCAGCCCTGCCAGCGGCTGAGCCGTTGCGACCATCAGCTGGGCCACCTGGCGCGGGTTGGCCTCCGGGGCGAGGGCACGAATGAGGGCGGCCTGGCCCGCCACAAAGGGCGTTGCCATGGAGGTGCCGCTCCATATGGCGTAGCCGCTGGGCGGGAAGGGGCTGTAGATGGCCTCGCCCGGTGCAGCAAAATCAATCCAGTCGCCAAAGTTCGAGAAGTCGGAGCGAACGTCATTCTGGTTGACCGAGGTGACCGGCAGGGCACACTGCACCGCCGCCGGGAACTGCTTGACCTCGCTATTTTCGTTGCCCGCTGCTGCCACCACCACTATGCCCCGCTGGGTAGCTCGGCGAATGGCATCGGCAATCATGCGCGAGTTGGCCGTGCTGCCCAGACTCAGGTTGATCACGCTAGCCCCGTTTTCAACCGCGTAGTCAATCGCGGCGGCCACGCTGAAGAAGTCGCCGTAGCCCTCGCCGTCCAGCACTCGCAGCGGCATAATCTGCGCATCGGGCGCAACCAGATGCACAATCCCGGCCACATGGGTGCCGTGGCCCACCATCTCGTCCGCCACACCGTCACCGTCGTCGTCGCGGCCATTGCCCCGGTCAGTAGGGTCGCTGTCGCCGTCCACGAAGTCGTAGCGGGCGCTCGTCCAGCGGCTGGCCAGGGCCGGGTGGTCAAGCTGTGCGCCCGTGTCCAGCACGGCCACCACTTTGCCCGCCCCCCGGCTCATGCTATGGGCCTGGGGCAGGCCCAGCAACTGCACCACATACTGGTTGGTGAAGGGGCGCGGGTCGGTGCCACCCCATGCGCCCATAAGTCTTGGCTTGCCTTCAGGTGTGTCGCCCACGTAGTTGACTTCAGCATAAAGCAGGCGGGGGTCGGCAGCCATCTGCTCGGCCAGGTCAGGGGCTTCGCTGCTGGCAGGGGTTGCGAGCAGGTAGATGCTCAGCCCTGGCGCGACCTCCTTCAGGGTTGTGGTGCCATAGCTGCTGTTGATGGTGGCGATGGTTGCACCACTGGCCGCGTTGAGCCGCACCACGACCTGATCAGGGACATAGGTGTCACTATCCCTGGCCTGGGTGCGTTGGGGGCTGCCAAAGCCACCCAGCAGCACAGTGCAGAGGACAAGCAGCGACGCAATAAACTGGTATCGTTTAAACATAACAAAGCTCCTTTCACCAGCGCCCTACCGCCACAAAGGCGGCCCAGAAGAAGGGGTGGGGTTGCTGCTGCTTGACATGCAATTGGGCAACCCGCAGGGCTGCCGCTGGATTGGTTCCAGCCGCCAGGCGGGCATAAAACGCAGCCATCAGTTCCGCCGTGCTGCTGTCGTCAGCCAGCCAGAGGCTAGCCAGCAGGGTTGCCGCCCCAGCCCCTAGAAAGGCCCGTGTCAGGCCAATAAGCTCATCGCCGCTCTGTACATGGCCCCGCCCGGTTTCACATGCACTGAGGGTAACCAGGGCACCCTCCAATTTCAGCTCAAGGGCCTCGCCAGCGGTGAGCCAGCCGTCGTGCAATTGAAGCCCAGAAAAAGCCGGATTATCCTCCCGAAACTGGCCGTGGCAGGCGAGGTGCAGCACATCGGCATGGGCGGCCCCAGCCCAGAGCTGGTTTAGAGTCGCTCCTTCGTTCAGGTAGACCGTCGCTCCAGGCAGATGTGCTGCCACTGCCGCCAGTTCGTGGGCTACCGCAGGCAGCGACCCATTGGCCAGCCCCAGGGCTAGCGACCGTCCGGTCTGGCGGGGCTGGCGCTCCTGGCAGAGCGTCCACACACTTGCGCTCGGCCCGTAGGCCACCTCATAGCGTTCCAGCAGATAGCGCTCACCATCATACAGTGCATGGAAGGGCACCCGATGAAGCAGGCCATGGGGCACAATTGCCAGCCGTTGCAGAGCCTGATCTTGTTGTTCCATTAGTGGGCGAATGGGCAACAACAACTCGTTGTAGAGGGCTTGCAGCACGCGCATGGTGGCCTGTTCCAGCAGGGCAGCGTGCTGGTTCACAAACCCTGCCCCGGCCCGCACGCGATCCCACTGGGCTTCGAGCCGTTGCAGCAGAACCTGCACCTGGGGCAGCGAACCGAAGGGGCCAACCACCTGCAGTTCGCCACCAGAGGCCACAAAGGCCACCAGTTGCTGGCCTAGCATGTGGTAAACCAGCAAGGCTGTGTCCTCTGGCAGGCGGTCTAGTATCTGCTTCAGTGCCAGAGGTGTGCCCAGAGGGTCGCCTGGGGTAGCAGTAGCGGCAGCCTGAAGGCGCAAGCGGCTGAGTTCCTGCTCCAGTTCCAATGCCCTGGCCCGCAGTTCTGCGGTATCAACCCGGTAGTGTTGCCCGGTCATACCACCCAGCAACTCATCGTAGACGCCATGCAGGTCAGCCTGAAGTATCTCCATCTGCGTGCTGATCCCGCTGCCACCGGCTTGAGGCTGGCTCTTGCGGCGTTGCAGGAGATCGAGCAAGGCCCGTGACCTGGCCCGTTCGTTAATTTCAAAGGCTTTGGTTATGCTTCTCACACCATCACATTCCAGGTAGAGCCGCAGCAGATCGTCATAGACACTAACTTTGTCGCGCAGAAACGAGCCCAGGCGCTGGTTTAAACGGTAGCGCAACTGGGGCAGGGTCACTGTCGTGATCAAGCGACGGGCGGCCCGTAGATGCGTTTCAGCTTGATCGAAATCGGGCAGCAGCAGATCGGCCAGGCGTAGATGGGCATAGATCTGTTCAACCGGCCAGTCGTTGTTGGCTACCAGTGCCAGGGCCGCTTGAGCGGTTTGTAGGGCCAACGCCCGGTTGCCCTGGCTATCATGCAAAGCCGACTGTTCCAGCAGCACACTGGCCTGCAAGGGAACATTATTGGTCTGTGCGAAGAGCGTGGCGGCCTGTTCCAACATGAGAACGGCTTCAGCCAGACGGCCTTCAGCCAGCAACACTGAACCAGCTCCCCACAACGCTCGGGCCTGCTCATAGGGCATGTTGGCAGCAGCAAGCTGGGCGAATGCCACACGATAGGTGTCTAGTGCTTCAGGGTAGAAGTTCAAAGCCAGGTAGGCTGCTGCCGTGTCGAGCAGCAGCACTGCTTTGTCAGCCTGAGAGTCAAGCGGCTCAAACAACAGCCGTGCTTGCTCGAAGACGGCTAGCGCTTCGGTATAACGTCCTAGCAGCATGTGAGCATTGCCACAATTAATCAGCGCCTGCCCTTGCAGCACAGTCTCTTCACAGCCTGCAAAGAACGTTGCCGCCTGTTCAAAGGCGGTGAGCGACTCACGAGCACGGCCCAACCCCAGCAGTACAACGCCACGATTATTGTTGATTTCACCCAGCCTATAGTCGAGTGCTAGGGTGCGGTAAATTACTTCGGCAGCAGCGTATGATTGAAGGGCTTCGTGGTACAGGCCAAGCTGGTTATAACAGTTACCACAATTCTGGTGGGCCATAGCCGCGAGGAGTTCGCTTTCCTCCTGGTCGCTGGGAAGGGTGGCCAGGGTGGCCAGAGCCTCGCGCCCGGTGGACAGTCCTTCTTCATAGCGCCCCAACTCACGCAGCACGTTCATGCGGCCAATGTTGGTGCGCAGGGCCGCCAGCGTTTGCCCAAGGGCAGTGTACCCGGCGTGGGCGGCATCAATCAGGGCCAGGGCCGCATCATACTCAGCGTTGACGGCGTGGGCCTGGGCCTGAATATAGGCCCCACGGGCGGCAGCAGCAGGCGCAGCGGCGCGGGGGGCCAGGGCAGCGCAGCGGGTCGCCAGTTCGCGCCCACGGGCCGGGTCGTCCCGCACCAGGCGGGCAGCCTCGTCGAGCAGGCGCTCTAGCCCGCCGGGCGCAAGCATGTCCGCCCTGGCGAGCATGTCCGCCCAGGCGTCAGGGTCAGTCGTGCCAAGCAGCGCATCAATCAGCTGTGGGCCAGGGCTTTCCATCTCAGGCTACCAACTCCAGGGGTGCCACCACTACTTCGGTCGCGCCCGCTTGCAGCAGCAGGGTGTAGCTTCCTGCCGCCACGCCCGGCAGCTCAAACTCGCCCAGATCGTCTGCGCTGGCGCTGGCCAGTTCGGACTCACCATGCAGCAGGCGCACCGCCAGCGACTCCTGGAGCGCCTCTTCCTTGAGAAAGACCTGCCCGCTCAGCTCGAAATGCTGGTCGGCGGGGCGCTGGCGAATGTTGAGGGCCACATCCAATGCAGTCGAGGTAAACACCAGTTGGCGCCGCCCCCCGGCGTCGCCGCCGCGCACCCCAGCCAGCGCCGGTTGGCTAAAGCTGTCGAAGCTGAGCGCTGCCACCAGCCGTTGCAGCACGCCGGGGCGCTGGCGGGCCTGGGCAAAGGCCGCAAAACGACCCTGGAGCATGGCACGGGTTGTAGCGGGCGGGGCTTCCAACACCAGCGAGGCGCTCGTCTGGCGGAAGGCCCGCAGCCAGGCGAGGGTAGCCGCGCTTTGTTCATCAGCGTTTTCCAGAGCCTGAGCCACCCGCCGGGCCTCAGCCTCCGGCAGCCGCCCTTCAAGCCAATCCAGCAGTGTTTCAAGATTGAACGCGGGGACATCTGACATACACAGCTTCTTTCTAGAACGAAGATCTTCATTCAACGAGCCAGGCAGACTGAGCAAAGGAGCAAATCACTCAATCGCAGGCGGCACTGCCCGTGTGTGGCGCTTACCTGATCTATACAGCAAGCCGGGGCAAAAATACATGGGCCTGGATTTGTTTGAAACATGGGCTGTGATTTTGGTATCTGAAACGTGGAACGTGAAGCGTGAAACGTGGAACGTGATCATAGCGCACACCCCGCATGCAGGAGGCAGTTCGCAGTTCGCAGTTCACCTCACGCCGCACGCCGCACGCAGTTCGCAGTTCGCAGTTCACCTCACGCCGCACGCAGTACGCTTCACGCAGTACGCAGTACGCTTCACGTTTCACGCCGCACACACGTGAGGTACGCGGACTGAAGTCCACACTACGACCCTTCACGCAGTACGCAGTTCGCAGTTCGCAGTTCACCTCACGCCGCACGCAGTACGCTTCACGCAGTACGCTTCACGTTTCACGCCGCACACACGTGAGGTACGCGGACTGAAGTCCGCACTACGACCCTTCACGTAGTACGCAGTTCGCAGTACGTTTCACGTTTCACGCAGTACGCAGTATGCTTCACGCAGTACGCCTCACGCCGCACGCAGTACGTTTCACGTTTCACGCCTCCCCTTCACTCAACACCTGGCGCAGCCGTTCCAGGCAGCGGGCGCGGGTGGGGCCAATGCTGCCCACTGGAATGCCCAGGCGCAGGGCAACTTCGGCATAGGGCGGTTCATCAGGGGCAAAGTAGAGCGCCTGCAACAGCTCACGGCAGCGTTCGTTCAGGTGCGCCAGCCCCCGGTGGAGCCATTCCAGCAACTCCCAGCGTTCCAGGGGGTCACGGGAGGAATGGCCCAACAAAGTGGCGCTTTCGGGGATGGGCACCTCGGCGTCAGGGCGTTCACGGCGGCCCCGTTCCAGCACGCGCCATGTCTGGCGGCGGGCAACCGTGGCCAGCCATGCGCCCAGGCGGCTGTCATCGCTCAGTGAGTCCAGGCTTTCCAGCAGGGCAGTAAAGGTCAACTGGGTCACATCGGCGGCTTCGTCACGGGAAAGGCCATAGTTCAGCGGGAT
This sequence comes from Chloroflexaceae bacterium, assembly GCA_025454695.1. Taxonomy (GTDB): domain Bacteria; phylum Chloroflexota; class Chloroflexia; order Chloroflexales; family Chloroflexaceae; genus JALONX01. Next base: position 1,321 of record JALONX010000567.1, on the reverse strand, counting down.
GGAAAAGACGAGGCGTTCATAGGCCTGCAACAAGGCTTCCCAGGCGCTGGCGTCGCCTGCCCGGCAGCCTTGCAACAGTTGAATATCACGGTCAGCAGGAGGTTCCATACATGTCACAACTCTTAAAGAGTTATTAAGGGCGATTGTTTCATACAGTATGCTTGAGTTTTACGCTTGACGCAAATATGTCACAGGTTTTGAAAATAATGAATGCGGTGCCATTTCTCCCGTGTCCCACATACAGTCGCAATCACGCATGGTCGTTACGTAGCTCACTACTTCAATAGTCTTGGTAGCGAACCTATAACCAGAAATTGCAATCCTTTTTCATTCAATATCCGTTGATGATGGTATGATTTTTCACAAGGAACGCAGGCGCAAGCCACACTGAATACCTTCAAGGAGGAGGGTTATGAAGTCCGTCGTCGCAGTTAAAGGTGAGGTCACCATTCCTGACCCACCAATTGCCCACGCCCTGTTTAGCACTACCCGTTTTGCATGGCTGTTCCTCATTCTCCGCATGTATCTCGGCTATGCCTGGATTGATGCAGGCTGGCATAAAGTTACTGACCCGAAATGGGTTGAGACTGGTGTTGCGCTGAAAGGTTTCTGGACGAATGCCGTGCGTATCCCGGAAACGGGCCGCCCGCCCATTGCGTTCGACTGGTACCGCTCCTTCATCCAGTTTATGCTCGATAACGAGTGGTACACATGGTTCGCCAAGCTGGTGGCCTATGGTGAAGTGCTGATCGGGGTCGCCCTGGTTGTGGGCGCATTTGTGGGAATTGCGGCCTTCTTCGGTGCGCTGATGAACTGGAACTTTATTATGGCCGGTGCTGCCAGCACCAACGCCGTGCTCTTCACCCTCGCCATCATCCTGATGCTGGCCTGGAAAGTCGCCGGTTGGTATGGCCTCGACCGCTTCCTGCTGGCCTACCTGGGCACGCCCTGGAAACGGGAAGAAGCTCCACGCCTTCAAACAAACCCGGTATGAGTCCAATTGGCAATGGACAGTTCGCAGTTGGCAGTTTCCTGTAGGGCCAACCAACAGTGTCAAGTGAATGACTGTACATGCAAGGAGAGCGGCGTATTGAATGCGCCGCTCTCCTTTGTGCTTGCCAACTGCGAACTGCCCACTACTTCGTCTCCATCCGCGCCAGTTCCTCAGCCACAATCTTTTCGTCCAGCTTCTTAAACAGCGCCTTTGGCTCGCGCAGCGCCTGGCCCATCGGTAGCTGGCTCACCTCCCAGCGCCCACTCCATGTCTCATAATCGCCGGTCAGCACCCGGTGGCTGCGGCCATCCGCCTCGGTGTACTCGC
>JALONX010000033.1 GCA_025454695.1 Chloroflexaceae bacterium | reverse complement strand
CCGGCGTGGCCCCCGCAAGGAAGAGGAGATTGCCGAGTGGCTGCGGGTGCGCAAGCAGCCCCTGCTGGAGGGCAAAGAGCCAAAGGAAATCGCCTACGACATCGCCAAAACCCTCACCGACCCGGCGGTTGCGCCCCAGGCCTTCGCCCACATGCGCGAAAGTATCGCCGCCCTGCGCAAAGACTCATACCTGAAAACCCTTGACAGTGTGACGCGCTACGAGAGCTTTCCGCCCTTCGACTCGGTGCAGGTGCCCACGCTGGCCCTCACCGGCCAGTGGGATCGGATTGCGCCGCCGGAGCTGGTGCGCGATATGGCCCAGGCCCTCCCCAACGCACAGTTTGTGGTGCTGGCCAACACCGGCCATATGAGCAACATCGAACAACCCGACGCCTTCAACACCGCCGTGTTGCAGTTTCTGTTGAAACATAAAGAGAGAACTGAGAACCAGTTCGATAATTCGTAATACGTGATACGTAATTGAAAAAGGAAATAAAGGAAATTGTGTCTTCATGTTCAGCAGTTTGTAAAGAAAGGTTCTATGGACACAATGCAATGCTCTGTCATTCCGAACGGAGTGAGGAATCTACATTGCGCTGCATTGAAGACCCCTCACCTTCGTTCGGGGTGACAAAGATAAGCAATGGAAAAAAACTTCACTGACAGACTACTCAGCACTATTTCCTTCATTTCCTTTGAGATACAACGATGATTAACCGCCAATTCACCCTTGCCGCCTACGCTGAAGGCGTGCCGACGGAGCGCAATTTTACGCTGGTTGAAGCGCCGCTGGCCGACCCTGGCCCGGGCCAGCTGCTGGTGCAGGCCCACTACTTTTCGATGGATCCCTTTCCGCGCCTGCGCATCAGCGGCGATGCCAGCGTGGCCCCCCAGTTGCCGCTGGGCAGCGTGATGATCGGGCGGGGCGTAGGCCAGGTGGTGGCCTCGCAGCACCCCGATTTTCCGGTGGGCTGCCATGTGGCGGGCGAACTGGGCTGGCAGGAGTATGCCCTGAGCGACGGCAACGGTTTGCGCCTGGTTGACCCGGCCCTCGCGCCGCTCCCGGCCTACCTCGGGCTGCTCGGCCCTTCAGGGCTGGCGGCCTACTTCGCCACCCTGCGCCAGGGCCAGCCAAAGGCGGGCGAAACGGTGGTTGTCAGCGCGGCGGCTGGCTCGGTCGGCTCGACAGCCTGCCAGATCGCCGCCATTGCCGGGGCGCGAGTGGTGGGCATTGCTGGTGGCGCAAACCAGCTGGCCTTTTTGCAGAGCCTGGGCGCAACGCCGGTAGATTACAGCGATGCTAAGAATCTGCCCCAGGCCCTGGGCGCGGCCAGCCCCCAAGGCATAGATGTGTTTGTGGACATGGTGGGCGGCAGCGTCCACGATGCGGTGATGGAGCATTTGAATGTGGGAGCGCGGATTGTTCTCGTCGGCACGATTGCCAATTACAACCTGGGGCCAGGCGAGGTGGACACTGGCCCGCGCCACCTCTACCGCTGGATTTTGAAGCGGGTGCGGCTCAGCGGCTTTCTGGTGGGCGACTACGCTGCCGAGTGGCCCGCAGCCCTGGCTGAGCTGGCAAGCTGGCTCCGCGACGGGCGGCTGCGCTACCGTGAAACCATCTTTGACGGCTTTGAGTCAGCCCCACAGGCCTTTGCCAGCCTCTTCGGCGGCGACAACGTGGGGAAGATGTTAGTGAAACTGTTGCGTGAAACGTGAAACGTACTGCGTATTGCGTACTGCGTAATACGTAAGAACCGAGAACCAGGCCTGCCCTGAGGCTCCCCTGAGCTTGTCGAAGGGCTTGTCGAAGGGAACCAGGAACCACAAACCGGAGTGTGCTGTGGAGTTGTGCATACAACCAGCTAGACGTTAGCTAATCTCTAATCTCCAATCGCAATGCTCGGTCAATCGTCAATCGTCAATCGTCAATGTTCAGGGGGAATTATGCCAACCATGCAAGCGGTGCAAATTCGGCAATACGGCGGCGATGAGGTGTTGGAACTGGTGGAGTGCCCCAAACCCAGCGCCGGGCCAGGCCAGCTGCTGGTGAAAATTCACGCGGCGGGCGTCAACTACTACGACGTAAAAATCCGCGAGGGCTGGCTGCGGCAGTTCTTTCCGCTCCAGTTTCCCCACACCCTCGGCAACGACTTTGCCGGGGTGGTAGAGGAGGTGGGCGAAGGTGTCACCGGCTTTCAGCCTGGCGACCGGGTCTTCGGCCTGATCACCGTGTTTCACGGCGGCACCTACGCCGAGTACCTGGCGGTGGACGCCAGCCTGGTGCGCCACGCTCCGGCCAACATGCCGCTAGACGAGGCCGCTGGCCTCCCGATGGTTGGACTCACGGCCCTGATTGCCCTGGTGCAGCTGGGCAACCTCCAGCGGGGCCAGCGGGTGCTGATCCACGCCGGGTCGGGCGCGGTAGGCGGGGCCGCCATTCAGCTAGCCAAACACATGGGCGCTCACGTCGTTGCCACATGCAGCGCCTGCAACACCGATTTTCTCTACACGCTCGGCGCAGACGAAGTGGTGGACTACACCAGTACCGACTTTCGCACTATCGCTAAAGACATTGACCTGGCGGTGGACGTGATCGGTGGCGACACCAACATGCGCACGTTTGAAGTGATGCGACGGGGCGGCACGATTGCGGTGGTGCTACGGAACGACCCGGTGGAAATGGCCAACCGCGAACGGCTCTGCCAGGAGCATGGCGTTGAGGTGAAAGTGGTAGCCTTCGACACCTGGCCCGAAGGACTGGACACGCTGCGCGAACTGGCCGAGGCCGGCCATCTTCACGGCAACGTGCAGAGCGTCTTCCCGCTGAGCGAGGCCCGCGCCGCCCACCAGCTCAGCCAGAGCCGCCATGCCCGCGGCAAGATCGTTTTGAAGGTGGTGTAAGCTCTCGCAAAGCCGCAAAGCTCGCAAAAGAGTTGCTTGTTTGTCGCATTCGCCAGCCTTGCTGTATGGAGCGCGAGTCGGTCAGCAATAGCTCGCGCAAAGCCGCAACGGCGCAAAGGAGTCGCTCAGGAGTATATCAATGAAGTTCTTTGTCACCCCGACCGCAGGGAGGGGTCTTCAGCGCACGGCAAGGTAGATTCCTCACTCCGTTCGGAATGACACGGTAGGGCATTGTGAACAAAGAAACATTCTTTGTGGCCTTCTCAGCGCCGTGTTGACGTGCAAATCTTTGCGAGCTTTGCGCCTTTGCGAGAGACAATGTGGAGTAAACGATGGCAGGACGATTGGCAGGTAAAGTCGCCTTGATCACCGGCACTGCTGGTGGGCAGGGGCGGGCAGCGGCGCTGCTGTTCGCTCGGGAAGGGGCGAAGGTGGCGGGCTGCGACCTGAAGCTGGCAGAAAACCAGGAGACCGCCCGCATGGTGCGGGACGCTGGCGGCGAGATGCTGGCCCACGGCCCGGTAGATCTGGGCGACGAGGGGCAGGCACGGGCCTGGATTGACGCGGCGGTGACGGCCTTTGGCGGTTGCGACATTCTTTACAACAACGCCTCCGCGCCAAAGTTTGCCCCCTTTGGCGAGATGAGCAGCGCCGACTGGCACTTCACCATTCGCAACGAGCTTGATCTGATTTTCTATGCCTGCCGCTACGCCTGGCCCCACCTGGTGCGCCGTGGCGGCGGCGTGATCATCAACACGGCCTCGCGGGTGGCGCTGGTTGGCACCGAAGGCGCTGGCGATGTAGCCCACGCTGCGGCCAAAGGGGCCATTGTGGCGATGACGCGGCAGCTCGCCGCCGAGGGCGCGATGCACAACATTCGCGTCAACAGCATCAGCCCCGGTGTGATCGACTCGCCCGCCACTGCCGAGCCGTTCAAAATCCCCCAGGTGCGGGCCGCTGCCGCCCGGCTGTCGTTGCTGAACACCATTGGCACGGCGGAGGATGTGGCCCACTGTGCCCTTTACCTGGCCTCGGACGAAGCCCGCTTTGTGACGGGCGCAAACCTGGTGATTGACGGCGGCTCGACCATTCGCAACTCGCTGCTCGGCTAGCGCTCGCAAAGCCGCAAAGGCACAAAGGACTTGCTCAGGAGTATATCAATGAAGTTCTTTGTCACCCCGAACGGAGTGAGGGGTCTTCAGCGCACGGCAATGCAGATTCCTCACTCCGTTCGGAATGACACGGTAGGGCATTGCGAACTTTGCGCCTTTGCGAGAAACATTTGGGAGTAGTAGCTCGCGCAAAGGCGCAAAGGAATGCCGCAAAACGTAACCTGTGCAGCTACTTGGTGCCTTTGTGCCTTTGTGTGAGATTACTAGGAGAAAAACATATGATTGGGTTTAGCCTGACTGATGAACAGCGCATGTTGCAGCGCACCGCCCGCGAATTCGCCCAGAACGTGGTCGCGCCAGCTGCCCGCCAGGTGGCCGAGCAGCCCGACATGGTGCCCTGGAGCGTGTGCGGCGAGGTTTACCGGCAGGGGGCCGAGCTGGGCTTCACCGGCCTGCTGCTGCCCGAAAACCAGGGCGGCATGGGCGGCTCCTGCGTTGACCTGGCCCTGGTGATGGAGGAGTTGGGCGCGGCGGACGTGGCGGTTGCGGCCAACTACTTCAGCCTGACGGCGACAATGCACCTGCTGATCAGCCGCTTTGGCAGCGACGAGCAGCGCCGCCGCTACCTCGCCCCGGTGGGCGGGCGGGGGCCGCTGTTTAGCGGGGCGCTCAACGAGCCAAACGTAGCCGCCTCTGACCTATTTTCGCCCGCGCCTGGCCCCAACATTGGCATTCGCACCACGGCGGAGCGGGACGGCGACCACTACGTGCTGAACGGCGGCAAGGTGGCCTTTGTTACCAACGGCGGTGTGGCCGATGCCTACCTGGTGCTGGCCCGCACCAATTTCGAGGCCCCGCCAGCCATGGGCATGAGCATGTTCTACGTGCCCAACGGTACGCCCGGCCTCTCCTTCGGCAAGCAGGCCGAGCTGATTGGCTGGAAAACTGCCCATCATGCGGAAGTGTATCTGGACAATGTGCGCGTCCCCGGGGCCGACCGTATCGGCGAGGAGGGCAAGGCGGGCATGCTGCTGATGGCCGTGCCGGAGATGCCCATCGGCCTGGCGGCGGCCTATGTGGGGCTGGCCCGCGCCGCCTACGAGTACGCCCGCGACTACGCAAAGCAGCGGGTCAGCTGGGGTAAACCGATTATCGAACACCAGGCGGTGGCGCTGAAGCTGGCCGACATGTACGTCGAGACTCAGGCCGCCCGGCTGATGGTGTGGGAGGCGGCCTATGCCTGCGAAACCGACCCCCAGGCCGCCGGGATGCTCAAGGCCCCGGCAGCCAAAACCTTCGCCGTGGATGTGGCGATCAAAAATGCCCAGCGCTCGGTGGAGATTTTAGGCGGCTACGGCATTACGAAGGAGTACGCCAGCGGCGGCTACCTCAACGACGCCATGATTGGCTACGCCTGCGACTTCACCCGCGAAATGCTGCGGCTGGGCATGGTGCCGTTTCTGTAAGCCAGAAAACGCAGAGACGCAGAGGCTCAAAGACGCAGAGGAGTTGGAAGTTGGGAGTTGGCAGTTGGCAGTTGGTAACTCGGTGCGGACAAACTGTGCAGTTGGCAGTTAGCAACCCTACGCAGCGATCCAGCAAGATGACAATAGGTATGCCTGCAGAAACTGCAAACAGTAAACTATGTACTGCATAACAGTTTCTTTTTGGGCGAACACTCGGTTCTTGGTTCTTGGTTCTCTCAATCTGCAATCTACAATCTGCAATCAGAGGATACCGGCGTGATTGGTTTTGAAGACATTGCCCGCATGTTGCTCACCGGCCTGTCGTATGGCATGGTGCTGTTTCTCATCGCCAGCGGGCTGTCGCTGGTGCTGGGGGCAATGGGCATCCTCAATCTGACCCACGGCTCGCTCTACATGTTGGGGGCGTTTGTGGGCATCACGCTGGCGAATGCCCTGGGCGGCTTCTGGCTGGTAGCGCTGGCAAGCGGGCTGGCGGTGGGGCTGTTTGGCCTGCTGATCGAGCGGCTGTTTCTGCGCCGCCTCTACAAGCAGTTTAACGATCAGGTGCTGCTGACGCTCGGTTTTGTCTACATTCTGTCGAACCTGGCCCTGTGGGTCTGGGGGCCATTTCCGTTGCTGGGGGTGGTGCCGCCCTACCTCAACTTTTCGATTGAGATGGGCCGCCTGAACTTCCCGGCCTACCGCCTGGCGCTGCTGGGCTTTGGCCTGGCGGTGGCGGCGGGCCTGTGGTGGCTGCAAGAAAAAACGCGGGCCGGGGCAATTGTGCGGGCCGGGATGGACGACCAGGAGATGACGCTGGGGCTGGGCATTAACTACCGCCTGGTGAGCAGCGCCGTCTTTTTTCTGGGGGCGTTTATCGCCGGGTTTGCCGGGTTTATCGGAGCGCCGCTCACCTCGGCTAGCTGGGACATGGGCTTCCCCACCCTGATTCTGGCCCTGATTGTGGTGGTGATCGGCGGCGTGGGGCGGGTGGAGGGCACGCTGGCGGGCGCACTGCTGATCGGCCTGATCGACTCATTGGGCAAGACCTTTTTCCCCGATTTTGCCCTGTTTACGATCTACATCTTTTTTATTGCCGTGCTGCTGTTTCGTCCCGCCGGGCTGTTTGGCAAATTCCACGTTGGCGGCGCGGCTCCACCGCCCTCCGCCGTGCATGTGGAACGGCGCGGCCCCCTCAGACGGTTTCGCCACCAGTGGCAGGAGCGGGCGCTGCACTGGGGGCCGCTCCTGGGGCTGGGCGCGGCGCTGCTGCTGTTGCCGCCCTTTGTCGAACCCTACATGCGCACCTGGATGACCCAACTGCTGATCTATGGCCTGTTCGCGCTGAGTTTGAACCTGCTGTTTGGCTACACCGGGCTATTTTCCCTCGGCCACGCAGCCTTTTTCGGGGTGGCGGCCTACACCAGCGCCATCCTCTCGGTCAACCTGGGACTGAACAACTTCTGGCTGCTGCTGGCGGCGGGGGTGCTGGTGGCCACCCTCACCGCCGCCGTCTTCGGCCTGGTTGCCCTGCGGGTTTCCGGCGTCTACTTCCTGTTTGTCACACTGGCCCTGGCCGAGTTGCTGGCGGCAGTCGCCATGCGCTGGGTTGACCTGACCGGCGGCAGCAACGGGATTTTCGGGGTGCTCTACCCGAGTCTGGGCCTGCCCATTCGCCTCAACCAGGTGAGCTTCTACTACCTGGTGCTGGCGGTGGTGGCGCTGGCGGCGCTGCTGCTCTACCGCATTGTGCGCTCGCCGTTTGGCCTGGCGTTGCAGGGCATCCGCGACGACGAGGGCCGCATGCGGCACCTGGGCTACAACACCTGGCTGTTTAAGTATCTGGCTTTTCTGATCAGCGGGGCGTTTGCTGGTGTGGCCGGAGTGTTGTTTGCGCCCTTCAGCGGCACCGTGGTGCCGGGCTTCCTCGGCGCGGCCACCTCCTCCGTCGTCATGCTGATGATCATCATCGGCAGCACACGGGTGTTTTTGGGGCCGCTGCTAGGCGCGGCGCTGATCCTGTTTTTGGAATATTACATCAGCCTGTATGTGCCGGAGCGCTGGCCGCTGGTGCTGGGGGCGGTGTTTGTGCTGGCGGTGCTGTTTCTGCCGGGCGGCCTGGGCGTGTACCTGAACCGCTGGTGGGGGCGGCTGCGCTACACCCGCCCGGCCAGCCCCGATGCGCCGGGGCGGATGCGCGACTTGGGATTGGAGATTGGCGATTAGGGATTGGAGATGCGTCATGCGGCCTTTAGGCCGTGTGAAGGCATAGGCGGGATTGGAGATTAGGGATTAGGTATTGGGAATGCGTAGTGCGGACGTTAGTCCGCGTCATGGCCTACACGCGCATGCAACGGACTAACGTCCGCACTACATTCGCTCCGTTCAAAAGAATTTATGCACGCACTGAGCATTGACAATGTTTCCAAAAACTATGGTGGCTTGCAGGTGTTGTACCACCTCTCGCTGACGATTGGTGCTGGCGAGCGGGTGGCAATTATCGGCCCGAACGGCGCTGGCAAAACCACTTTTCTGAGCATCATCAGTGGGGTGCAGCAGACCAGCAGCGGGCGTATCCACATGTTTGGCCAGGATGTCACCAGGCTGCCCGCCGACCACCGCACGCACCTGGGCCTGGGCTGCTCGTTTCAAAGCAACCGGCTCTTCTTCGGCTTGAGCGTGCGGGAGAATGTGCTGCTGGCACTGCAAGGCGTGCGCCCGGCCCGCTTTCGGCTCTTCGGCGGGCACGATGGCGACGGGGCGACCCAGGCCGAAGCCCGGCGGCTGCTTGAGTCGGTTGACCTCTGGCCCAAAGCCAACGAGCCGGTGGGGGCGCTGGCCTATGGCGAGCAGCGCAAGCTGGAGATTGTGCTAGGGCTTGCCTCCAACCCCAGGTTGCTGGTGCTGGACGAGCCGACAGCGGGGCTGGCCCTGGCCGAGGTGCCGCCGTTTATCGCCGCAATCAAAAACCTGGCCGCCCACACCACCGTGCTGTTCACCTCCCACGACATGGATGTGGTTTTCGGCCTGGCCCAGCGGCTGGTGGTGCTCTCCTTCGGCCAGATCATCGCCGACGGCCCGCCCGACGCCATCCGCAACGACCCTCGCGTGCGGGAGATTTATTTGGGGGCTGAAGTATGAACGATGATCGATGAACGATGAACGCTGAAGAGTTGGGCGACAACGATTTGAATAGCTCGCCCATTGGTGTTACATGCATTGATCCGCCAGTTCGGTTCCTGGTTCTCGGTTCTCGGTTCTCGGTTCCTGGTTCTTGGTTCTCGGTTCCTGGTTCTTGGTTCTCAGTTCTCGGTTCTCTCCTATGCTTGAACTCACCAACATCCACACCTCATATGGCGACAGCCTGGTGCTAAAGGGCGTGTCGCTACGGGTGGAGCCGGGCACGGTGGTGGCCCTGCTGGGCCGCAACGGCATGGGCAAAAGCACCACCGTCCATTCGATCATCGGCTTTGCGCCGCCCCACACGGGCGAGATACACTTTCGGGGGCAGCAGCTGCGGGGCTTGCAGCCGAACCAGGTCGCCCAGGCCGGGCTGGCCCTGGTGCCCCAGGGGCGGCGGGTGTTTCCTTCGCTCAGCGTGCGCGAAAATCTGACGATTGGTGCCCGCAACCGCAACACGGGCCGCAACTGGACGCTCCAGAAGATGTATGAGCTGTTTCCCATTCTGGAGCGGCGGGCCAATGTCAAGGGCACGCTGCTGAGCGGCGGCGAACAGCAGATGCTCTGCGTGGCCCGCGCCCTGATGACCGACCCCGACATGATTTTGATGGACGAGCCATCGGAGGGGCTGGCCCCGCTGCTGGTGCGCGAACTTGGCCGCATCATCAGCCACCTTAAAACCCTGGGCCTGGCGGTGCTGCTGGTTGAGCAGAACATGCACCTGGCCCTCTCGGTTGCCGATTACGCCTACATCCTGAGCAAAGGCCTGATTGTCTGGGAAGGCACGCCTGCCGAGCTGCACGCCAACGAAGACGTGAAATCGCGCCACCTTGGTGTCACAGCATAAGCAAACGATGAATGATGAGTGAGGAATGGAAGAGCAAAGGAAATAAAGGAAATGGGGGAATAGTTCTGCGCATCAAGTCGCAATGTCCTTTATTTCCCTTGTGACACGCAGTACGCAGCACCCTTCGGCTTCGCTCAGGGGAGGCGCAGTACGTAGCGACCAGACGCAAATCGTCAATAAAGGAGAAAATCATGCCCATTGCATACAGCCGTGAAGGAAATATTGGCTGCATCACCTTGAACCGCCCGCCCGCCAACAGCTACAACGCCGACGGCATGCTAGAACTGCGGGCGGCGATTGAAGCGGCGGGCGAGGACAATGCCGCCCGCGTGGTGATCGTGCGCAGTGCCCTGGAGCGCTTTTTCTCCGCCGGGGCCGACATGAGCTTTCTGATCGAGAGTTCGCTGGAGCAAAACCTGGCGATGGTTGACCAGGCCCACGAAACCCTGAGCCTGATGAGCCGCATGCCGAAGCCCTTTATCGCCCAGATCGGCGGCCACACCCTGGGCGGCGGCATGGAGATCGCCCTGGCCTGTGACATGCGTTTTGGCGCAACTGGTCGCTACACCCTCGGTCTGCCCGAAGTGACACTGGGCATCATCCCTGGCAACGGCGGCACCCAGCGCCTGGCCCGGCTGCTCGGCGTTTCCCGCGCCCTCGACCTGATGTTCACCGGGCGGCGGCTCACGCCGGAGGAGGCCCACAATCTCGGCATTCTCGACCGACTCTTTCCCGCCGAGGAGCTGGCCGAACGCACCCGCGAGTATGCCGAAGGGCTGGCCAACGGCGCATCGTTCGCCATCGGCACCATCAAGCGGGCGGTGTACGAAGGGCGCACCCTGCCGCTGGACGAGGCCCTGGGCCTGGAACGCAGCCTGCTGGAGCCGGTGTTGCAAGGGCCGGAGCTGAAAGAGGGCATCAGCGCCTTTAAAGAAAAGCGCCAGCCGAATTTTCATGCAGAAACGTAGAACCGGGAACCAGGAACCGAGAACCAGGAACCGAGAACCAGGGAAATAAAGGAAATGAAGGAAATATTCTTGGCAGCGTAACTACTACTCTGGCAACGAAGTTTTCTTGTGTTTCTAGAGTAACACGCTTATGAACTTTAAGAAATTAAACGGGTATATCTGCTCGCCGTAGCCCTAAAGGGCGCGGCTCTCATGTGCAAAGCCCGCCTGCGCGGGCTATACCGGATGTAATTTTTAATCCTCATCAGCGTGTTTTGGTTCTCCAGACGCCGAATTCATTCGGTGGCTGAGGCAATGAGAAATATAAAAAGACTTTCTTGACAGAGCACGCAATTTCCCTCATTTCCTTTATTTCCTTTGATGGAAAAGGAGACTATGATGCCAGAACCAGTTATTCTCGCCGCCGTGCGCACGCCCTTCGGCAAAAAAGGCGGCGTCTTCCGGGAGACCAGGGCCGACCGCCTGCTGGCCTATGCCCTGCAAGGGCTGGTGGAGCGCAGCGGCGTTGATGTCGAGCAGATCGGTGATGTGATTACCGGCAACATCACCCAGGCCGATGAGCAGGCCGAGAACATTGGGCGCTTTGGGGCGCTGCTGGCCGGGCTGCCGCTGGAAGTCCCAGCGGTAACGCTCAACCGCATGTGTGGCTCTAGCCAGCAGGCGGTGCATTTTGCGGCCCAGGCCATTGCCGCTGGCGATATGGATTATGCCATTGGCGCAGGGGTGGAGCAGATGAGCCGCGTGCCGATGTTTGCCGCCAGCGGAGGCAAATTCACGGGGCCGTTTCACCCCGAGGTGCATGAACGCTACGAACTGATCCACCAGGGCGAAAGTGCCGAGCGCATCGCCGCCAGGTGGGGCATCAGCCGGGCCGAACTGGACGACTTTTCTGCCGAAAGCCACCGCCGGGCCAGCCAGGCCATGCGCGACGGCCTGAACCGTGAAATCTTGCCCACGCCGGGCCTGAATGGGGCTGGTGAGTCCATCAGCGTGAGCCGCGACGAGGGCGTGCGCGAGCTAGTTGACCGGGAGAAGATGGCCAGCCTGCGGCCCGCTTTCCGTCCCGACGGCGTGGTGACAGCGGCCAACTCCAGCCAGATTGCCGACGGAGCCGCCGCCGTGCTGGTGGGCAACCGCGAAGCCGCCGAAGCCGCCGGGTTGCGACCCAGGGCACGTTTCCGGGCGCGGGTAGCGGTGGGTAGCGACCCGACGCTGCAACTCACCGGCGTCATTCCGGCGACGCACATGGCGCTCAAAAAGGCCGGGCTAACTCTGGACGACATTGACTGGATCGAGATTAACGAAGCCTTTGCCTCGGTGGTGCTGGCCTGGGCGCGGGAGTTTCAGCCCGACATGGCGAAGGTGAACCCGTGGGGCGGCGCGATTGCCCACGGTCACCCGCTGGGCGCATCGGGCGCGGCCCTGATGGCGAAGATGCTGGTGGGACTGGAAACAACCGGCGGCCAGTTTGGCCTGCAAACCATGTGCATCGGCAACGGCATGGGCACAGCGACGATTATTGAGCGGGTGGACTCAGAACGCTGAAGGCTGAAGGCTGAAGGCTGAAGGCAGTACGCAGTAGGCAGTAGGCAGTACGCTGAACGCAGATCACTCGTCACTCATAACTCGCAATTCATAACTCGTAATTTGTAATTCGTAACTCGTAATTCGTAACTCGTAATTCGCAGTCATCTTGTGATTGCTTAACAGAGGAGCAACGTATGGATATTGCCACGGGTGTATTTTTGATCAGTGGTGGCGCTTCAGGGCTGGGCGCGGCGACGGCCCGCAGCCTGGTGCGGCGGGGCGGGCGGGTGGTGCTGGCCGATGTCAATGCTGAGGTGGGCGAGCGGACGGCGGCGGAGTTGGGCGAAAACGCCCGTTTTGTGCGCACCGATGTGACTGATGAGGCCAGTGTGCAGGCTGCCGTTGCCGCCGCCGTTGAACATTTCGGTGGGCTGCATGGCGCGATTAATTGCGCCGGGATTGGCCCGGCGGAGCGGGTGGTGGGCAAAACCGGCCCCCACCGGCTGGAGTCGTTTGCCAGGGTGATTCAGGTCAATCTGATCGGCAGCTTCAACGTCATCCGGCTGGCGGCGGCCCAGATGCAGAACAACCCGCCGGGCGACAGTGGCGAGCGGGGCGTGATTGTCAATACCGCCTCGGTGGCCGCCTTCGATGGGCAAATTGGCCAGGCGGCGTATTCGGCCTCCAAAGGCGGCATCGTGGCAATGACCCTGCCCATCGCCCGCGAACTGGCCCGCGTGGGCATCCGCGTGATGACGATTGCGCCTGGCACGTTTGACACGCCACTGCTAGCGGGCCTGCCCGACGATGTGCGCCAGTCCCTGGGCCAGCAGGTGCCCTTCCCCTCGCGGCTGGGCCGCCCAGAGGAATACGGTGCCCTGGTAGCCCACATCGTCGAAAACCAGATGCTCAATGGCGAAGTCATCCGCCTCGACGGTGCAATCCGCATGGCACCGAAGTAGGGCAAGGCCGAACGCGGAACGTGAGGCGTGAAACGTGCCGGGTAATCCGTAATGCGTAATCCGTAATGCGTAATCCGTAATGCGTAATCCGTAATGCGTAATCCGTGGCTCCCATTGAACCGCAGTGATGGAGGGGCGAACCTTGTGTTCGCCCTCTTTGCGTCTCTGCGTCTTTGCGTCTCTGCGTTGCTGTCCGGCCACTCGTCACCCGTCACTCATCACTCGCCTAGCGCCAGCCGCTGTACGTCGGGTCAACCAGCCTGGTGCAGCTGATGATGTCGCCGTTGCCCTGCAAACAGGCCATGTACTCTTCGGTGAAACGGCCTGCCTCGTTCAACTCTCGCCCGACATCACCACCCTGCAGCACTCGGTCAACCGCCCGGAAGAACCAGAAATCGTCAATCTCGGGCGACATGAGCTGGGCCGCTGGGGTGGTGGACATGCGCTCAAAGGCGGCTTTGTAGGCGGCGTAGACGGCGCTGCTGCCAGGGGCTGAGCGCTGCTGAAAAGCCTCTGACTCGGCCAGGGAGACGCGGGCGGGAAAGCCATACTGAACAATCGACTCCTGGCTGCTCAAGAATGTGATCCAACGCCAGCAGGCTTCACGATGCTCGGTGCTGGCCGAGATGTAAAAACTCCAGCTACGTGTAATATCAGCACTGCTGAGCGGGGTGTTGTTGAGCGGTGGCGGCACCAGGCCGAGGCGGACTTTGGAAGAGTCGAGTTCACCACGGGCTGCCTGGGCCATGGAACTGCCTGAGTCCAGCCACATGGCGGCCCGGCCCTGTGGGATCAGATCGAGATACTCGTAGTCGAAGGGCAGGCTGCCGTCGTAGCCCTGGATGCGAGTGGTGGGCGAGGTTTCGCGCAACAGTTGGGTGTAATATTGCACCGCTTTGCGAGCGGGTTCGGCGCTCATCTGCTCCCGTGTGCCCTGCACCAGTGGCAAGGCCCCAAAGCGGCTCAGGAAAAAGGGCAACTCATCCGTTTGAGCGGTTGCTGAGATAAAGCCATACTGCTTCGTCGCCCCTTCGCCTTTGGTAAGCTGTTGGGCTACTGCTAGCAGGTCATCCAGGCTCCAGTCGGCGGTGGGGTAGGGCAGGTTGGCCTGGTCGAAGAGCAGCTGATTGTAGGCCAGCGCACGAAGGCTAATTGCATAGGGCAGGCCATAAAGGACACCATCAGCGCGGACGCGATTCAGCACCACCGCCGGATAATCGTCGAGCTTAAAGTTTGGGTCGCTATCAATCAGCGGTTGCAGATCAAGCACGGGGCGGGGGCCACGCCTGGGGATAACAAGACCCCGAGAGGTATAGGTGAAGCAGTCGGAGTTCTGGGCGACTACTTCTGGAGAAATTTGTTGCCCCAGGCCGCTACTATCCTTCACCTCCACCACAATGTTCGGGTTGTCGCGCTGAAAGCCTTCGGCCAGGGCCTGAAATGGCCCCAGATCGTTGTCAAGCGCACGAAAGGTAATCAGGGTGGCACCCGCTTGCACGTTCGGGACAACTGGTAGCTGCACCGCCAATGGCCCAGTTCTGCTGGTTCTGGCGGCCTCTAAATCGGCGCGAGCCTGTTCCAGCGCCTGCCGAATGGCGACGGCTGCCTCAGTCGCGGTCTGGGAGCCGTCGGCCACACTGCTGAGGCTAGCCCCAATCGCCTGTGTCACCGAGGGCGGCAGCGTGGCCCGTGGCGGCGTGGCCGGGCGGGCCAGGGTCGCTTCGATGGCTTGCCGCGACGCCGGGCTGAGACGGGCCAGGTTAGCCTGTAGCTGCCTCTGGCGGGCGGGCAACTCAACCCCCAGGGCTGTGCCGGTGCGCCCAGGGACGCTGGCCTGGTGCAGAAAACGGAGCCAGCGCCAGGCGGCTTCGGGGTGGGCCGTGCCGCCGCTGATGGCATAGCCCGTGGCGATCTGGGGGGCGGCTGCCGGGTAGTCGGCGGGGAAGGCCATGTCAGCGGTGGCAAAAGGCAGCGGGGCGGCAGGGCCAGTGGCAGAGGAAAAGGCCCACACGGCCGCCCGGCCCTCCTGCACCAGGCGGGCGGCATCAGCAACTGAGGCCGGGGCAAGGGCCTGTGACCCTTTGCCCGCCACGACCCCCTGGATCGCCTGCGCTAACACATCTTCTGCTGGCAGCGGCCCCGTAAAGGTGAGATCAGCCCCGCCAGTGGCCAGGGCCGCCCGTAGCACCTCGGCACCGCCACTGCCATCTACAAAGCCGTAGGTTGGATTGGTGCCGGGCTGCTGGCGGGCCAGGGCGGCAGCTTGTTCCAGCAGTGCCGCCCATGGCTGTCCTTCGGATGGAGCTGTACCACTCCACATGTCCTGGTTGTAGCGCAGCAGGTTAACCTGGAGCGTCTGGGGCAGAAACAAGGTACGTCCATCAACCTGGGCCGCCCGCAGCGAATCGGCGGCAAGTTCGGCCTGGTTGAACGAGGCATCGGCGGCGAGCAACGGCCCCAGGTCGAGCACATCGTCGGGCCGTAGCACCGCAAGGGTCGCCAGGTCAAGGCTCAGCGTATCGGCGCTGCGCAGCATGGCCTCCAGCCGCTGCACCGCCGAGTCCACCGTGGCCACACTGTTGAGCGGCACAAACTGCACCTGCACACCAGGGTTTTGCTGGTTAAAGGCGGCAATGGTTGGCGCAAAACGCTCCCGATCCTGCTCCCTCGCCCCAAAGCCAATCACCGTCGTGGTGCTCGGCGTGCCCTGGGCTGGCGGGGCGGGTGGCGGCGCAGGGACAGCTGGCCCACACATGGCCAGCAGGGGCAGGATGAGGAGGAAGCAGATTGTGGGGAGGAGGGAAGCGAACTGCATTTACGGCAAGGCTTCCATGCAAATCTCGGACGCACAGTAGCAGGCTGAACAATGATAAGCAATGGCGTAGGGGCGTGTTCTGTGACCCGCCCCTTTAGCAATAAGATGTTAGACGAACCAGCCGCTCTTGTGAAGAATAACGCAAAGCTGTTTAGTCAGCCTGATTAGGTAGACGGACTCTGGCAAGTGCTGGGCGTAGGTGGTAGTTCATCCCCGGGCCGCTCTACGAGTGGCACAGCACGGTCATTGTTTGGGTCAGCATCCAACGTTGGTTGTAATTGCCTATCCCATTCATCCAAATTGATGTTCTTTTCCCAATCTGGCTCAAGATACCTGGCGTCAGGTGGGGTAATCATCAATACGACATAAGCATCTTCACCCCACTCCTGCCTCAAGTGTTGAGCATAGGCGATAAGACTACCATAGGGAACTGGAATAGGCTGGTTGGTGAACGATGATTGCAAATGGGATAGAGTCCCCAAGCCATCTCTGAGCAAAGATGCCTCGCTTAGTTTAAAGGCACCAAGGTTGTGAGATGCAGCACGGACTAACTTTACTTCTCCGAGAAAAGATTGTGGCATAATTAATACTCCAATTACGCTAACAGCACACGAGAGTCCGCAAAACTCTGGCGGGGCTTGTATAGCAAACTTCGCGCTGACGTGGCCCACTACAACAGGAGAGGGTATAGCTTGTGGTTTGAACAACTTTACAAGGGATAGGCGGACAAGCATTACAATTGCTTGTGCATGTAGTACAACTACCGACGATACGGTCGACGCGATAGCAGTTGCAATCGTGCTCATCACCACAAATGCCAGCACTTTGTACAGATTGTGCATTTACACCAGCAACCGCAACTGCCACCACAGCTCACCGCACAGCAGGCGCTTCAAGCAACATACCTCATTGCCAAGACACGAGACAGCGATGCAGGTCGAAGGACGGTTCGAAC
>JALONX010000566.1 GCA_025454695.1 Chloroflexaceae bacterium | reverse complement strand
TCACCATCACAACGACGTTGGCCAGAATGAAACCGACTTTTCCAAAAAATGTGCGGGCCATCGTTTGCTCCGTTTTGCCATAGAGGGCACAGAGGGCACGGAGAGCTGAAACAGGAGCCGTTTGCAGTTACCAGTTGGCAGTTAGCAGCTTGCTCGCTGATAATAACCATGCGCTCAGGTCACTCGTAACTCGTCACTCGTAATTCTACATCCTCTGTGTTCTCTGTGCCCTCTGTGGCAAAAATTGTGTTCCCTGTGGCAAGAATCACTTCGCCACATTCGGCAGCCACTGGCGGTACACCGGCAGCCCGGCCAGTTCGCGGTAGACGTAGAAGGACGGACGCACCAGGATGGGGTTGCCATCGGCGGCGTAGCATGCACCGCCGGGGCAGCGGGCGTCTTCCGTGAAGGGAATGCGAACGACGCCCCACTTCTGCGCCTCCACAAAGCCGGTTGAAGACATAAATGACTCAGCCGGGGGGAAGTCTTCGTACTTAAACCAGAAGAGGGTGGCTACATCACCCCGAACCGCCAGGCGGGTAAAGGTCTCGCGCAGAAATTCGGCCTGGCCCTGCTCGTTCTGCCTGCCGTAGGCTACGTTGTAGCCCAACTCGGTAATCCAGAAGGGCGAAAGACCATCGCCCACACTGACAAGCGTTTCCCGCAGCAGTTGCAAGCGGCGGTCAATCAGATCGTCAACCGTTTGCACGCTCCGCTCAATCTCAACTGGGTAGGGATGGTAGCCCAGGCCATCGGTTGGAAATTGGCCATTGCCTAGATTGGGATCGTTTTTGTATCCCTGGAAGCCGTCAGAAGCGTACATCCGCCGCACATAGTCAAGGTCGGAGATGTATTCGCCAAATTTGCTCCCTGGTGCCAGCGTGCCCGCCGGGTGCAACCCGCCAATAATAATCTTGACAGCGTCGCGCCACGATTGGCCTGGTGGAACGGGATTATTGTTGCCATCGCGCTCCCGATCCACATGGCGGAAGAAGCGGTAGAACTTGGTGTGCAGGCGGGCGGCGACCTCTGGTGGGATGCCGTAGCCAGTGCCGCCAAACGAGGGCAGGCGGTTCTGCTCATTCAAAATCTCGTAAGCCGCAATATTACCCTGATAACGACTCACAATCGAACGGGCCCGGTCAAGCCAGGTGCGCATGTAGTCGTTCACGCCCCCGCCATAGAGCGGGTCGTCGCTGCCTGGGTAGGTCAGCGCCCTGGTGTCGTTGCCGGTGGGGTCGTAGGGTTCCACATCGCGCAGCAGGCCGAAGCCCAGCAGCCCCAGCACCTTGAAGCCATAGCGGGGCGCAACCTCGTTGATAAAGAAATCGTTGCGGGCGATCTGTGGTTCCACCGGCCTGGTACCATCAATATGGAACTCGAAGCGCACCCAACGCACGCCCATCTGGGCCAGCGTGGCACCCATGCGCTCCTGAGCAGCCCGGTTTGGCTCGTTGGTTGCCTCGGTGGCGGTAACCACCACTTCATACCACGGGTCACGCACCACCATGCCCAGCAGTTCGGGATTGATGGTTTGTGGTGTTGGTTCAGTTGAGGTTGGGTTTGACATAGCACTGAAAGAAGGAGTTACTGACAGCAGTATAGCCGCAAACAGCACCAGGCCCATGGCCCGGTGGAGCGGCCCCGACATGGAGCGAAACATACTTCCCCAATCCTACAGCTGTTTCTTGGCCTGCCGTTGGGGCGGTTCGGGCGGCGACACAGGCCGAGGTTCCCAACTCCCCCGCAGCAGCGGCCAGGCTTTCCAGATGTAGTCTAGCGCCGAGCCTACCGTCCACACCACTGCCAGGCCCATCACCACGGGCCAGAGGTTGAGCAGGGGCAGCAGCATGCCATTCAGCAGCGTGCCCAGAAAGCCGCCGGTGGCGGCACTGGCAGCGAGCAGACACCAGACCAGCGCCGTGACCTGCACCACCAGCTTCTGCTTGCCCCATTTGCCCGCAGGAATCACCTGGCCTTCGGCAGCAGCATAAGAACGTAGCCCGGAAATGACGAATTCGCGCACGATAATCAGCAGCGCTACCCAGCTCCACACAATGCCGTGCTGCACCAGCGGCAGCAGGGCGCTGGCCACAAAAATCTTGTCGCTGATGGTATCGAGAAAGATGCCCAGTGGCGAAACCGCCTGCAAGCGGCGAGCTATTTTACCATCGGCGATATCGCTCGCAGCCATCAACAGCAGCAGCAACACCGCCCACAAATAGGCCACTGAGTTATTCAGCAGAATAAGCCAGACCAGGAGAGGGGCGGTGACGATGCGAAACAGGCCGAGGAGGTTCGGCAAACTGCGGGTGCTGAACATATCAGCCATTCTTTCACGAGGCCATTGGCGCGACACATGCCGTGTGCTATGGCCCCAGGTGGCAATGTTATACTGGTAGTACCAGGAGAATTATAGCACAGACAGGCAGTTACGCGAGATGAGTCTTTCAGCAGAAGTCGTGCAACGGTTGGAACAAGAGGCAAACATCTGGCTGGCGACGGTGCGGGCCGACGGGCGACCGCACCTGGTGCCGCTCTGGTTTGTGTGGGCCAATGGCACCATGTACCTCTGCATGCAGGCCGGCAGCGTGAAGGCCCGCAACCTGCGTGAGTCCGGGCGGGCGGCCCTGGCGCTGGAAAGCGGCTCCCAGCCGGTGGTGTGCGAGGGCACGGCGACGGTGGTGGAACAGCCCTGGCCCGAAGCGGCCCGGCAGGGCTTTCAGCGCAAATACGATTGGGACATCACCACCGACAGCGAGTACACGCTGCTGGTGGCGGTGGCGGTGCAGCGGTTTGTAATGGGCACTACGTAATGCTAAACCAGAAAAGGGAAATGAAGGAAATTATGTGTTGATGCTACAAACTATTTTCCTTATTTCCTTTGCCGTTCGTAACTCAGCACTCGCTACTCAGTACTCAGTACTCTTCACGCCGTCGCCAGTTCCTGGTTCGCCGGGGCCGTGTCGAGGGGGAGGGCCGGGGCGGCGGGCAGCGGCAGCCACATGGCAAAGGTGCTGCCGCGGCCCACAATGCTCGCTACTGTGACCTGGCCGCCGTGGGCTTCCACAATGCGTTTGACGATAGAAAGACCCAACCCGGCCCCACCAACATGGCGCGAACGGGAGCGGTCGGCCCGGTAGAAACGCTCGAAAATTTTCGGCAAATCCTCCCCCGCAATGCCCTCGCCGGTGTCGGCTACAGAAACGCAGGCAAAGCTGTCGCGCCGTTCCAGCCCCAAAGTCACGCTGCCGCCAGGCGCAGTGTGTTGAATAGCGTTGGCCCCCAGGTTGAGCAGAGCCTGCTTCAAGCGGTCACGATCGCCCTGCACCAGAATCTGGTCTTCCGCCCCAATCCGCAGGCTCACCTCGCCAGCCAGCGGGCGCAGCTCCCGATGAACTTCGAGCAGCAGACTATCCAGCTCCACCGGCTCGTTGCGAATCTGCACCCCCATGTCGCTCTGGGCCAGCAGCAACAGGTCGTTTACCATGCGGGTCAGGCGCGTCGTTTCCCGCCGCATGTCCGTGAGCGACTCATTCAGCAGCTCAGGGCTATTGCACGCGCCACGGGTCAGCACTTCCAGGTTGCCCTGCATGGCTGCCAGGGGCGTGCGCAATTCATGCGACACGTCGGCCACAAAACGGCGCTGGGTAAGGAAGAGGCTTTCGAGCCGCCCCAGCAACTCGTTGATGGTGATGGTAAGCCGTTGGAGTTCATCATTTGAGTTTGGCACCGGCACGCGCTGGGCCAGGTCTTCCGCCCGCACAATGTTTTCCGCCGTGTGCGTCACCTGGTCGAGCGGGGCCATGGCCCGCCGCGACAGCCATGCCACACCCGCTGCCGTGATGAGCAAGGCCAGCGTGCCTCCGCCAATCAGAATGGAGAGCAGCAGACCGAGGGTATTGTCCACATCGTCCATGGGGCGGGAGACCTGGACATAGCCAACAATCTGATTGCCGTTCCGCCACACAATGGGTGTGGTCTGAGTACGCAGGTTCGTACCATTCATGCGGCGCATCGTGGTTATACTCTGGCCAGGCGGTAGATTGAGCGCTTCTGACGGCAAGGGCATTTCCACTGACCGCAAATTTTCAGTACGTCCGGTTTCATTTCCCTGCGGGTTAAAGATTTGCACGCCAAGCAGAGGAATACCAAATGCATTGGTGACGTTGCCCACTGCCTGCTGTCGTAGTTCGCCTTCGCTTATCACATACTCCAATGGCTGTAGCGCATTATTATAAATTTCTATAATCTGATTTGTACCAGCCTTAAGATCTTCCTGTACACCTTGTTCCATCATCTGCCGCACAGTGAAAAAGATTCCCAGCCCAAGGGCCAGCAACGAGACGGCAAAAACTGCCGTATACGAAAGGGTCAGGCGCGTTCGCAATGACATAGTACACTCCAAGGGCTGGTTACCAACTTCTGAATTTAGTGTAACGCGCCCGTGGGCCAACTGCAAGAGGGACTAGCCAGGACTCATCAGCTTCTAATGCGTTGCCACGAGAAGGTGAAGAGATTGCAACTGGCATTTGATTGACAAAGCTTTCACAGAATTTTATAATTCGCATACATTTTGTGTATTAATCCTCACAATGAATGGACACACCATGCAGATCATTCCAGGATCTCATGTAAAGACTTTCTGCATCCCGCACGACGAAGCAACCGCAGCCCTGGGTGTCTCCCGCACGTTGGTAGCACTGCATTCGTAGAGCCGGTTTTGGCAGCAAGAA
>JALONX010000032.1 GCA_025454695.1 Chloroflexaceae bacterium | reverse complement strand
GATGAAAACAATTGGCGCGTAGTCAATAAACTTAAAGGCCTCGCGCACCTCGTATTCAAAGGCGTTGTAGGTGTGGTTGTCCTTCGGCACCACGTCCCACTTGTTCACCAGAATGGCGATGCTCTTCTTTGCATCCAGCACCATGCCCGCGATGTGGGTATCCTGAGCCGTCACGCCTTCGCTGGCATCCACCAGCAGCATGGCCACGTCGCAGCGTTCCACCGCCCGCAGGGCACGCAGCACGCTATATTTTTCAATACCGCGCTCGATTTTGCCAGCCCGCCGAATGCCCGCTGTGTCAATCAGCACAATCCGCTGACCGTTGTAGACCACTTCGGTGTCAATCGTGTCGCGGGTGGTGCCAGGCACGGCGCTTACCACACTGCGCTCCCGACCAATCAGCTTGTTCAGCAGCGAGGATTTGCCCGCATTTGGGCGTCCCACAATCGCCACCCGAATAACGTCCTCGTCGGGATCTTCGAGCGGGTTCGGCGGCAGCGACTCAACCAGCCGATCCAGCACATCGCCGGTGCCGAGACCGTGGTAGGCGCTCATCGGGATGGGCTCACTCAGGTTCAGGGCATAAAACTCCACCGCGTCGAGCTGGCGCTCCTGGCTGTCGGCCTTGTTCACCGCCAGAATCACCGGCTTGCTGGTGAGCCGCAGCACCTCAGCCACCTCTGAGTCGGCAGTGGTCAACCCTTCGCGGCCATCAACGATAAAGATGATCGCGTCGGCTTCTTCAATCGCGATCTGGGCCTGATCGCGGGTACGACGAGAAATCTCCGCCAGCGGCAGGGTAGGGTCTTCATCCTCAAACAGCAGCCCCGCCGTGTCAATCACGGTGAACTCAACCCCGTTCCAGTCACTGGTGCCGTAGAGCCGGTCGCGGGTGGTGCCGGGCAGGTCTTCCACAATCGCGTGGCGCTCGCCAATCAGCCGGTTGAAAAATGTAGATTTGCCAACGTTGGGCCGCCCAACAATGGCAACAATTGGTTTTGGCATACTCCCCTCCAACGAAGAAACGTGAAACGCGAAACGTGACAGGGTTCACGCTTCACGTCCCACGTTTCACTGCTACCATCAGTATAGCAGGCCCGGGGAGGCGGGTCAAACAAACGATTGATGAAACTCCACGGTGTGCAGGTCACAATCGTCAGACACACGCTGTAGCTCGTCGCTACAAGCAACAGTTACCGCCCTGCACATGCGGGCTGCTGCTGCAACCAGGCGCTGGCGGCCTGGATGACCGGGTCGTCGTCGCTCCCAAAACGTGTCCAGTCGAGCTTCACCGACTCGTCGGGCGGGATGGCGGCGGCATAGGTTTGCCCGGTGCGGTCGGCATACAAGCCCACCGTTACCCGCAAGATGGCTTTATCACTCAATTCCGTGTTTCGTAGCACGGTGGGCACGCCACCGGTTGGTTCGCCAAAACTGCGGGCTTCGGCCCGCCCCCGAAAGGCCAACGTCGTCACTTCACCGGCGCTGTTGGTAAAGCGGCTGGTCAGCACCGCAACCGGCGGATCAGGCTGTTTGAGGGTGTAGGGTGTGGCTACCTGAAGGTCGCGCGGGGGCAGGCTAGCGCGGCCTGTGACATAGTTCCAGGGCGTGCGCTCCGAACCAACCACAAAGGCCCCTAACTCGCCCTCGCCCACAATTGGCCCCACGGCAGCCAGCATGGCCAGGCTGTTGCCCCCGGTGTTGCGCCGCAGATCGACAATCCACCCACATGCTGGCTCCTGATCCACCGTGGCAATCCCATTGTGGGCAGCCTGGGCAAAGGCAGTTGCATCCTGGCCAGAAGAGATATTGGGAATTTCCAGATAGCCGATGCTGCTGGCCAGACGGCGAGCCACGGGATCAATTTTTACGTCATACTCACCAGGCGTTACCGTAGCCTGTACCGGTTCGGCCACCCCCACCCGCCGTAGCGAGAGCTGCATCGGCCCATCGGCAAAGGTGCTATCGAAAAAGAGCGTTTCGGTCATGGTGCTGGTTGGCACACCATTTACCGCTTCAATCAGGTCGCCCTCACGCACGCCAGCTTGATCCGCCGGGCCGTTGGCATACACCTTCATCACCACCCGCTCGGGAAAGACCAGAAAATAGCCTGGCCCACCGAGACGGCCCTGCTGAGTCTGCTCCAGGTTAACGGGCGGAATCAGGTGCCCATGCGCATCGCCGATCTGACGCAGAACGTTGAAAATCGCGTCATAGGTATCGGCACTGGTCTGGGCACCCTGAATTAGCTCCATCGCCTCGGTGCGAGTTGCGGGCCAATCTACAGCAGCACTGTTGTAGAACATCGTCTGCATCGCAGTGAGGGCTTCTTCCATGTAGGCCACTGCTGCTGGCGATGTGCTTGCCACAGGAGCCGTTTGCGCTACCGTTGGGGCCGTTGTCGCCGCTGGTGTCGGTGGCATACTGGTAGCTGCTGGCGGCGTGGCTGCTGGCGGCGTGGCTGCTGCCGTGGCAGTGACTGGTATGTTGGTAGCTGCTGGCGGCGTGGGGGCGGGCAGCGCGGTAGGCACACTTGCTGCGGAGCCACAGGCTATCAACAGCGTACAACCGCAGAACAAGAGCACAGATCGGAAACAGTGCATCCTCATCCTCCTTCTCGTTCGTGCTGAAAGACGGTTACTACAAGGACGAATAAAGGAGGGAAGATATTACAACATGCTACCACTCCACGATGGGTATCACCAGACGTTCATGCTGCATCAGCGCCCCCGAGTGCCCGCTGGTGGGTTGCATCGGCGTGGAGCACACACCGATAGCCCACGCCCCGTTGGGTGCCGATCATCTCGGCAGCTTCAGGGGCAACGCTGAGCTTCTGCCGCAGCCGATTGACATGTACATCCACCGTGCGTGTGTTGCCCACAAAGGAATAGCCCCAGATCCGCTCTAGCAAATAGTCGCGCGTAAAAACCTGTCCCGGATTGCTGGCCAGCAAATAGAGCAACTCAAATTCTTTGGGCGAGAGTTCGAGCAACTGTGCGCCGAGCTTCGCTTCATAGCGCGTGGGGTCAATCTGTAGCGGGCCGCATTCCAGTATGCCGTGGCTGATGCCGTTGGCGCGGCGCAACAGGGCCTGCACCCGGTACACCAACTCCTCCGGGCTGAAGGGCTTGGTCACATAATCATCGGCCCCAGAACGGAATCCTTCCAACCGATCCCACTCATCGGCCTTGGCCGTAAGCATCAGGATGGGCACATTCACCATGCGGGCCAGGCTGCCTTCGGGGCCTCCCTGGCGTAGCGTCCGGCAGAAGCTATAGCCATTACCATCATCAAGTACCACATCAAGAATGATCAGATCGGGCTGCTGTTGCTGGAGTAGGTGGAACCCCTCACTACACCCTTCGGCAAGCAGCACCGCATACTCGGCCCGCTCCAGGTAGATGCGCACAAACTCGGCAATCCGTGGGTTATCTTCCACCACCAGTATCGTCTGGCAGGCACCTGTTGTGAATTCCATCACACATCCTCCCTCGGTAGTAGTCGCCACACCACGCTGCGACCAAGGCAACGTTACCTAGATATACGGAGGAAAAGGGGGTGTTGTGTCGTTGTTCAACGTGGAATAGGTAGCGACAAAACAGAATAAACACTGGCCTGCTACACGATGGAAAGGAAGCATGTAGCAGGCCAAAGAGTCAGCTATCACCTGGTAAGCCGAGGTTGCCGCATCAGCGCAGGTTAATGTCGTAGGTCACTTCCTTGCCAGGCTCAAGGGCCACTATCGCTGAGCCGAAGAGAATAAACGCCCATCCTTTTCCATCGGGCTTGAGTGTATATTGATACGCCCCGATGGGCACATTCTCAAAACGAAAGTTCCCCTGTGCATCGGTTGTGGCAATTTGCGAAAAGTGCTGTTGTTCGCAGGGCGTATTCCCGGTGTTGCGCGGGGAACTATCGGGGCTATCACTACAGAGCTGGATTTCAGTGTTTGCCATCGGTGTGCCTCCCTCTGTCGCTCGACCCACAATCGTTGTCGTCTTGGGAGTTGCCAGCGCTTCTGGCAACGTTGGCGCACCCGTAACCCGAATGGCGCGGATTTCCGAGTCAGCTAGCCCCGAGGTACTGGGCAATGCAACCTGCCAGCTATCACCATTTTGGACGGCAATGCCATAGCCAGTAGCCACCCACACTCGGCCTTGTTCATCGAGTTGTACATCGTAAATATTCCGACTGGGCAAACCATTCCGGGTATCAAGCAAGCTCAGGTTGCCACTGCCATCACGCCGAAACAGTCCCTGACTCGTTGCCAACCATAAATCGCCATTGGGGGCCTCGGCAACGGATCGCACATCTGCACTGCGGGGAACTTTGGGGTCAACCAAACGTCCCATTTCATCGCGTCCCACATACTCCACAAACTTCTCGCCTTCGAGCTTGAACAGACGGTTGAGGGAGATTGCTAGCAAGCCATGTTGCCGGGCTGCAAATAACTTCATTACTGATGCCCTGGCAGTAATCTCTATTTCGCCAGGCCGGGGCGAAGTAAACAAGGGGTCAGCATACTTCTTCCAGGTTGTACCGTCGTAGGATACGAGACCGCTGCTGGTATCTACCCCTCCACCAATCCATAAGGTGCCATTGGAGTCGAACGTAGTAGCGGTAAAGGGAAATGACTGTTCATTCGTTGTATTTGCTGACAGCAAGGTAGTAACTTTGCCATCGCCCCCCATCACCTGAATGTCCCTGCTGGAGATTACCCAGAGATCACCATTCGGGGCGAACACTGGTGTGCCTCGTGCATCACGGTACACGCTCGTGATATCACTCCAGGTAGTACCACCATCTTGCGAGATGAGAAGATTCGAGTTACACTTCGCAATCATGCGCTCGGGCGAAGGAATCAGAACCAGCCCATCGTTACAAATATCAGACGAAAACTTCCCTGGTTGCTCAACCCACGCATTGCCCTGCAAAGTACTCACGTTGCCGCGCGCGCCCACGGCCACAACTCTGTTAGCGCCACCACCAGAGGCAACCGGCGCTGGTGACACGCTAGCCTGGGTTGGTGCGGCGGGGGCCTGGGTTGGTGCTGCCGGAGCCTGGGTTGGCGCTGCTGGGGCTTGTGTTGGCGCGGCGGGCGCTTGCGTGGGCGCGGCGGGCGCGGCGGTAGGCTGGCTAGCCTGGGCTGCTGCCACCGTCGCCTGAACCTGAGCCTCAACCGTGGCCTGAAGATCGGCCTGGGCGACTGAACTCGTAGCTGGCGGTGCAGTGGGCTGTTCAATATTTACGCCAGGAAGTCCACACCCACCTAACAACACAACGACGACGAACAGGGTAACGATAGAACGATAGCTGTGTTTTAGCCGTAATACATGTACCACACGTCTCCTCCTTTACTTCAACCGTTATGTTTCACAGATGTTTGCTCGTTCGATGAGAATGATTGTAGTTTACACACAAGGGACAGAAGAATCCTGACAAAATGCCGACACAAACGCGACACAGAACGACAAAAGACACAACTAGGCAGGGATGACGCGGTGAAATAAAGAAGAGCGCGGGGAAGGCAATGCGTGTCGTTCACATAATAGCAGAAGGTCGCAAAAATCACACGGGGCGGAACAAACACACCCACTGAGAACACACCCCATGCGGTTACAGCAAGTCCTGGCGAGTACCCGTTAACGCATGTTGGCATCACCTGGGGCAGCCACTGACGCATCGCCCGCTGGCCCAGCAGCAGGCGGCTGCACCCGCAGGTCGGCCCCTCCCAGCAGCACCACCAGGCCGCCCAGGGCGCTTACCACCAGGCGCACCGTGAAAACCATAAACGACAGTGCCAGAGCAGTAGCTACGGATACGCCAACCTGGCCCAGGTAGAGCGAAAAGATCGCCTCCCGTGCGCCCAGGTTGTTCACAAAAATCGGTGCCAGGCCCACAATGTCGGTAATCGGTACCATCAGCGCATAGATCAGCAGCGGCACATCGAGGCCGAGGGCCAGCCCAATCGCCACATGCAGCCCGATCCAGACCAGGTGAAAGCCAAACGACAGCAGCAGCACCTGCCCAAAGCGCCAGCCCTGTGGGGCATAGTCGGCCAGGGCAGTGGCAACGTTTTGGAGCGGACGTTGGGCTGCCTGGGGCAGCCGCCCGGCCCCCAACAGCTGCAACAGGCGTGGCGCAGCAAACGAGGCCAGCACCACCAGCACCGCCACAGCAGCAAAGCCCGCCGTCAGCAGCATCAGCGGGGGCGAGGTCACAATCTGGGGGCCAAGCCAGTCCGTCGCGCTCAGCACCAGGGCCAGGCTGGCGATCAGACTCAGGGCCAGAAAGCCCATCAACCGGTCGAGAAACACCGAGGCGCTGGCCTGGCTGTAGCTGCCAATGCGCCGCCCGAGCTGTACCAGCCGCACCGCATCGCCACCAACTGATGTTGGCAAAAAGTTGTTAGCAAACTGCCCCGCCAGGTAGATCGCTAGCAACCATGGCAACGGCTGGGCTTGCCCGCGCCCGGCCAGCAGCGCCTGCCAGCGCAGTGTGCTGAGCAACACGCCCAGCAGTTGCAGCACAATCGCCAGTCCAATCAGCCACAAGTCAGCCGTGCGCCACTCAGCCCAGATGGAGGCCGGGTTGGCGTGCCACACCAGGTAGAGCAGCAAGCCCCCACTCACAAAAAAACGCAGCGGGCCAAGCCAACGCCGCCAATGTTGCACAGATTGCATCAGAACGAGTTACGAATTACGAGTTACGAGTTACAAGTGTTGAGTACTGAGTGCTGAGACACACGTTTCACGTTTCACGTTTCACGTTTCACGAGATCATCTCAAAGTAACTTTGGCAACGAGCAGCGCGTGCGGCCCCGCGCTGGTCTGGTCGGCGGCGGGGCCTGCGGTGAGCGGCAGCCGCTCGCCCGTGACCGGGTCGAACAAACCCAGCACCACCTGGTAGTCGCCAGCAGGCAGGCCAGCGGGCAGGTCAAGTGGCAGCGGCACGCCGAACTGCTCGCCGGGCTGCCATGCGCCCGTGGGCGGCAACGAGTCGCCGCCTGGTGGCACGGCGATTTGGGCCACGCGGTTGCCCTGGGCATCCAACACATGCATAAAGACCAGGTAGTCGGCTTCGGGCCTGGCCCGCACATCCCAGGCGGGCGTCACCACCAGTCGGTCGGGCGTCTGTTCCAGGGTGTAGCCCCACAGCCGCAGCCCACCGCCAAACTGGGCCGCCAGCGGCGTGGCGAAGGGCCGGGGCAGTTGGTAGATCGTCGCGTAGTCAATCCCGTGGATTGAAACGGTGTGGAGCGGCGCGGTTTGCTGCAAACGGGCATAGATCGCCGGGTCGGCCTCGCGCTGAAGTGACTCCAGATAGACCACGGCGTAGTTCGCCGGGCCTTCGTCAATGGTCAGCACATCGCGCACGGGCACGGGCACAAAGGGCTGCAACGTGGGCGGCAGCGCCGACAGCACCTGGCCACTCGCGATGTCGGGCCGCGAGCGCAAATAGGCACCGACTTCATTCATACCCTCGCCCCAGCCGATGAGCAGGTTGCGCTGGGCCACCGGGCCGCCGCCGAGCAACGGGTTGTAGTAGCTCAGGTAGTAGGGGTGAAACCAGGCAAGGATGGGAAGTTGGCAGAGTAGCACCAGAGCGATGAGCGATGAGCGATGAGCGATGAGCGATGCAAGGGCTGAAACTTTTGGGCGTAGCCAATCTGCAATCTGCAATCTGCGATCTGCAATCCTCACCAGGCCGACGGCGGCAAACAGCAGCAGCGCTGGCCAGATCGGCAGCACGTAGCGGTCGAACTTCTTTGGCCCCAGTGTCATTACCAGCAGGGTGAAGGCGGCGAAAAAAGCGAAAGCCAGCAGAGTGACGAATTGCGAGTTGCGAGTGACAAGTTGCCACCACTCATTACGATGCGTAAAGCGTAAAGCGTAAAGCGTAAAGCCAAGCCCCGCGACGATTCCCACCATTTCCAGCGGGGTGAAGCGGAAGAGCAGGGCCAGCGGGTAGAAGAGCGGGCCAGGATCGCCCACTGCCACGCCGAGAAAGAACTGCCCATCACCGTTGGGCCGCCCGCCGTTGTCGAGAATTTCGCCGAAGTAGCGCCCCAGGGCCACCTCTGGTGCTGACCACATGGCGGGCCAGAGCAGCCCCACCAGCGCCAGCGCCACCGCTAGCCAGGCGACGTAACCCAAGAACAGATGGAGGATTTTGGAGGTTAGCTGTTGGATTGAGAACCCATCGCGTTGGAAATCCAATATCCAACGTCGCAAATCCAACATAAACATCAGCAGCCCCGCCACCGGGAGCCAGATCAGGGCCGGGCCTTTGGTGAGCAGAGCCAGCCCGCAGACCACGCCGGAGCCGAGCAACCAGGGCCAGTCTCCCCGTCTCGTCGCCTGGTCTTTACCTGCCATTCGCTGCTGCTGCCCCACCAGCAGCAGCAACATGCTGATCAACACAAAATTGGTCAGCAGCATGTCCAGGTGCAACACCCGCCCGTAGGCCACCAGCCAGGGCGAAGTTGCCCAGAGCAGCGCCGCTACCAGCGCCACCGCCGGGCGCACCAGCCGCCGCAACAGCAGGTAGGCCAGCGGCAGCAGCAGGCTGTGCAGCATGGCCACTGGCAGGCGCAGCCAGGCCAGGTGTTCCAGCCGCGTTGGCACGGTGGCCCAGCCCATGTCCACCGCCCAGCGTTCCAGGGCTAGCCCCAGGCTGCCCAACCACATCACCGTCACACCAGGGTGCCCGGTGAGAATGGTGTCAGCCCAACGGCCCTGGGCCACCGCCGCACTAAAGCGTTCACTCCGGCTGATCCAGTGGTAGGCTTCGTCGGTGGTGAGAAAATCGTTCAAGCCCCAGACCCGTGGCAGCAGCGCCAGCAAGCCCAACAACAGCGGCACCAGCCAGGCCACCGGGATAGCCCGGCGTCTCGCCTGCGCCTGCATATCTGCTTGTGAGTCCGCAGCGGTTGCCCGTGAAACGCCCATGTCCCCCAACTCCTTATCGCCCGGCGATTATAGCACAGTGGGCGGGTAAAAGTATGAAGTATGAAGTATGCAGTATGACAAGACTGTGCCTCTGCGTCTCTGCCTTTCTGCCTTTCTCCGGTCGTTCATCGTTCGTCGCTCATCGCTTGCATGGCAAAGATCGCGTACAATACATAAAGGACGGAGGCACCGTCTCCAGTTTGAGGGAAGCATGCGTGGCGACAAACTAATTGCACTGCGAATTACGCTCATCTATGCTTTTTTCTCTGGCCTCTGGCTTGTTGCTTCCGAATTTCTGCTCTCTTTCCTGATTGGTGACCGACCCCTTCGCGACACGATCGAAACCGTCCTTGGCATCGTGTTTATCATCCTCAGCGCCACCTTCGTCTATCTGCTGCTGCGCTACGAACTACAACAGCAGTCGCGTGCCCGGGCGGCCCAGCGCCAGAGCGAAGCCCGTTTTCGCCAGATTATTGAAAAAAATGCCGATAGCATGGTGGTGGTGGATGGCCATGGCCTGGTGCGCTTCGTCAACCCGGCGGCTGAGCAGCTGTTTGGGCGTTCCACCCGCGAATTACAAGGTTCACCCTTTGGCTTCCCGGTGGTGGCGGGCGAAACCGCTGAACTTGACATTCTGCGGCCTGGCGCTGGCCCAAGTGTGGCCGAGATGCGAGTGGTGGAAACCACATGGGAAAACCAGCCCGCCTTTCTTGCCTCGCTACGCGACATTTCTGACCGCAAACAGGCCGAAGCCACTATGCGTGATCTGACCATGTTGAAAGAAACGGAGCACCTCAAAGACAAATTTGTTTCCAACGTTTCGCATGAAATCCGCACGCCCCTTTCGGTGCTGACACTGCTTAGTGGCAACCTCGACACGCTCTACGACCGACTGGACGAGAGCAAACGGCGTGCTCTTATCCGCGACATCCGCTCCTACGCCCGGCTGCTCAATGATCTGATTGCGGGCATTCTAGAGATTTCGCGCATTGACAGCGGCTACGCACCTCTGCCCCATCAGCGTATCAACCTGGGGCAACTGCTGCACGAAGAGGCCGATAAACAGCAGCCCCTGGCACAACGCAAAGCCCAATATCTCAATGTCACTACCACGCAGGCGGTACTGGTGGATGGCAATGAGGCGCAAGTACGACAAATGATCCGCAACCTGATTAATAACGCGATCAAATACACACCGGAAAGTGGTGATATTCACTGCGTGTGCCAGGTGCTGCACCTGCCACTGCCGGACACCGGCGCACGTGCGCCACTCGCAAGCAATGGCCTGCCCACATGGCCCACCAACCTCGACATGCCCGACGGCGATTGGGCGGGCCTCCATGTGAGCGACACGGGCGTTGGCATTGCCAAAGAACACCTACCCCGCGTGCTAGAACGCTTTTTTCGGGTGGAAAGTGGCGGCAGCGTGCCGGGCACGGGCCTTGGCCTGGCAATTGTGTCCGAACTCGTGAAACTCCACGGAGGCTACATTGCCATTGCCTCCGAAGCCAGCAAAGGCAGCACCTTTGCCATTTACCTGCCGCTGGCGACTGCTGTAGACAATGAGGTATTTGCATGAACAACGACGCCGTTATTCTTGTTGCCGATGACCAGCCCGACCTGCTGGAAATGATTGAGATGACCCTGGAAACCGCAGGCTACCATGTGCTGCGAGCGCTAAACGGGGTCGAGGCGCTCAATCTGCTCGCCACCCACGCAGTTGATCTCATCCTGGCCGACGTTTCTATGCCGCAGATGAATGGCTACCAGCTCTATGAGCGGGTGCGCGAACATTCGGAGTGGATTTTTATCCCTTTCATCTTTCTGAGCGCCCGCACGCTTGACAGTGACATTCGCTATGGCAAAGAGCTGGGCGCGGACGACTATTTGACCAAGCCGATTGAGCCGGAAGACCTGCTGGCTGCCGTGCGCGGCAAGCTGCGGCGCTCACGCCAGATGATCGTGTCTGCCGCCCGTTCGGCGGGGGCCAGCAAGGCCAGCATCACAGTGGGGCGGCTTAAGATTGACCCCGACCTGCACAAGGCCTGGCTCGATGGCGAACTGCTGAAACTCTCGGCCCGCGAATTTACACTGCTGGAACACCTGGCCCGCCAGACCGAGCGCGTCACCTCGTCGCACGAACTGGTGCGGGCCACCCACGGCATAGACACCGACGATGTGGAAGCGGGGGTGCTGCTGCGCCCACTTATTCGCTCGCTACGGCGCAAACTGGGCTACGACGTGGGCGAGATCGGCGGGGTGGAAAACGTGCGCGGCGTCGGCTATCGGTTGAACCTCCCAGAATCCTGACATGCACAGAATTGCACGCAACTTCACTGGAAGAAACCTTTACTTTCTATAGACGAAATGCGGGCAATATGATTAACTACATATACACGGTTGCGAAAAAAATCAATATGTGGCGCGGGGGAAGGGGATACGATAACGCCAGCACCCATCGCAAAGAAAGGGTGCTGGCGTTATAACGCGACGTTCTACCTGTCAGATCGGTGCTTCAATGATGCGGCTCCATGCTGGCAGCAAGGGCGGCGGCTCCTGACCTTACGGCAGTACCGCACCATATTTGCCTGTGACAATGGCGTCACGGGCATTTTTGTTTCTCGCGGTACAGTAGTTTAACGCAGAGACTCAGAGCAACAGAGGCGCAGAGATCGAGAGAAGTTGGCAGTCCACCAGTTTGCAGTTTGCAATCGTTGAGTATAAGTAACAGTGTGCCATCTGCAAACTGGAAGCTGCAAACTGGTCTCAACGCTCAAATCCGTCACCGCCGCGTGGTCGCGGGCAGCGCGATTGGCTCCCGCAGGGCATCGGTCAAAGTCTGGCTCTGCGCCATGCGGTAGGTGGGCACCCGCAGCTCAGTGAGTCGGTTCAAAATCGGCGTGGACTCACGCCAACCGCCAAAGCTTTGCGGATCGATAAACAACACCACCGCCTGCACGCCCCGGTAGGTGAGCTGTTGCAGCGCCACCGTCCAGCGTTCATCCAGCGATGAAGTGATGACCACCAGGGTGGTGTTGCGGCTAAAACGAGCGCCCTCCGCCACCAGCAACTCCGCCAACGATTTGGTTCCATAGGCCCGCAGCACCGCCAGCGCTTCCAGCATTTTGAAGAGTTGACGTGATTCCCGTTCGGCGGGAATCAGCTCGTGGTGCTGGCCCCAGGCCACCATGCCCACCACTTTGTTCTGCGCCAGGAGATGCCGGGCCAGCGAGGCTGCCGCCATCACCATGTACTCTTCGGTGGACTCACTTGTGGAAATCTGGTGCTGGCCACTGATGGCGGCCCACCACTCGCCCGAGCGGGTGGGGCGAGTGGTGGGCGAGGCTTCCGCCGTCACCACCGCCCGCTCGTGCATGTCCAGCACGAGGTAAATATCGGCGGTCGGGTCGAGTTCAAATTCCTTCACCATCAACTGGCCGGTGCGGGCGGTGCTGCGCCAATGAATGCGGTTGAAGCTGTCGCCCGGCGCGTAGTCGCGGATGGTGGCCACATTCGGCGTGACGTTGAACGTGCGTAGGCGCACCTCCTGCCCGCCTGCCAGTTCGGCACTCGGCAGGCTGAAGTTGCCCAGATCCACCATGCGCGGGTAGACCACAATGTCGTTGTGGCCGCCCATCGGGCGTTCAAAGCGGAAGATGCCAAACGGGTCGCCGCTGATGATGTTGGTGGGGCCAAGAGTGAATTTGCCACGCACCACACATGGCGTGCGGGCCACCCAGCGGGCCTTGCCGTTGCCCCCCAGCGAGGTGACAAAGCCGTTGGTGTGCAGCGGCATGTCGGACTCGTCGCGCACCTCGACCCAGAGCTTGGGCACCGGCCATGTGTTCAGCACGGTGAGCCGTTCGCGGGCGTGTTCGCCCACGTAGGCCCGGTGGGTCAGGGTTTCGCGCTGCACCTCCAGCCCGTGGGTGTTGAGCCAGGCCCACAGCCCGGCCAGCAGCAGCAGCGCCAGCAGCAAGTAGCAGAGGTGAAAAAAGAGGGGAATACCAGTGCCCTGGGCCGCCAGAAAGCAGATCGTACTTAGCAGCAGCAGGCCCAGGGGCCGCAGTAAACGTCGAACGGACATACGGTTTCTTCTTACTCACCGCCGAGGATGGGCATGTGAATAGCCTCTCGCAAAGCCACAAAGCTCACAAAGGATTGCAGATAAACTTGCGATTGCGACTCTTTTGCAGCTTTGCGAGAGATTTCTTTTCAGCCTTCTCGGCAGCAAGCGCCAGTGATTAACATGCTTGTCTGCGGAGCAGTATACCACCGGCTAGCAGGGTCGCGCCAATCAACAGGAAGAGCCAGAGGGGCAGGTACTCGCCGCTGGTTGTGGGCAGCGACACGGGCACATTGCTGCCCGCCCCAAACGCCTGCACGTTGACAGCGAGGGCCGGGCCGCCCTGCAACAGGCCATTGGCAAAGATGTCGTAGATCTGGCCTGCCTGCAACGCCGTGCCCGGCAGCCGCAACACCACGTTGTTGGTGCCCGCCGCAACTACCTCAATGTCATATGTGCCGCCGTCTACCGCCAGATAACCGCTGGCCTGGTTGAAGGGCAGGTTCTGCACTAGCACCGGGCCGCCGTTAGCTACCCGCACATCCACGGCAGGCGCGTCCGGCGCGAGGTGGTAGACGCGCACAAAAGCCTTGCCCACCGCCGGAGCGGCCTGGCTGTCGCTAAAGACCACCGGGCCAATCGCGGCCAGCTTGCCCGAGGCGGCGATGGTGTAGACCTTGTCGGCCTCCAGGTTCGTCGTTGTTTCAAACACCGCCGGGCCGGTGGTGCCCGCCGGAACCACCTGAATGCGGGCCGGGCCTGCCGGTAGCTCCAGGTAGAGGCTGGCGGTGAAGTAGGGCACGTTGCTCAGCGCGGCCACCGGCTGGCCGTTCACCAGCACATCCACCGCTGGCGCGTCGGGCGAGGCGTGAATAACCCGCACCCGCGCCACCCCACCAACCACCGGAGCCGCCGTAGCCGCTGCCGTGGGGGCGGCTGTGGGAACTGCCGCCGCTGTGGCTGCTGCCGTGGGAGCGGCGGTTGCCGCTGCCGCTGTCGCTGCCGTGGCTGCCGCTGGTGCGGTCGCTGCTGTCGTCGCTGCCGTCGGTGCGGTAGTCGCTGCTGTCGCTGGTGCGGTCGCTGCTGCCGTGGGGGCGGCAGTTGCCGCTGCTGCCGTGGGGCTAGCCTGGGCAGCCGCTGCCACCACGTTCAACGTCGCCGGGGCCGACGCCAGCGCCGCCGCCCCGACAGCGGCTACCGTGCGTACCAGCACCGTGCGGCTACCCGCCTGGCTGATCGCGCCGTTTAACGTCCATGTGCCATCGCTGGCAACGGTGGCCTGGCCCACGGGTGTGCCATCCACCACCACCTCAACCTGGCTGCCCGGTTCGCCCCGCCCGCTGAAGGTGACATTACCCGCAGCCAGCTGTGCGCCCGCAGCAGGCACCAGCAAGCTCGGCGCAACCGCTGCTACGGGCGCAGCAGGAGCAGTAGCGGCCACGGCCACCGGAGCCGCAGTGGCCGCCGGGGCCACGGCCGCGCCGCGCCCCGGCAGAAAGGCCCAGAGCCAGGCGCACAGCAGCAGGGCCGCCAGCAGCAGGGCCGCAATCGCCTTGATGCGGTCGCAAAAGGCACAGCGTGCATCACCAATGGAAACAGTTTTCATGGCTGCACCTGCTCCTTATTAGCTACTCGACTGGTAGGTGCCAGCCTTCACCTGCTCGGCAAACTGCCTGGCTTCGGCGATCCAGGCGTCGAAATCCAGCGCCTGCCAGTCCTGGGGCTTGATGATGGCCTTGATCTCGTCCGGCTTGAGCTGCGACAGGCGCTCAAACGTTGTTACCCCGGCTTCAAACAGGCGCTTTTCATACACCGGGCCAATCCCATTGACATCTCGCAGCGGGTCGCGGCGGTTGCCCCGCACCTTCGAGAGGTCAGCCGCGAGCGCTGCCAGTTCGGCCTTGAGCTTTTCGTTTTCGCCCAGGGCCAGCGTCAAGGGCGACTTCTTCGCCGTCTTGCCGTCGTAGCTGTAGCGGCTAATCTCGTTGCCCTCGTCATCCAGCAGCAGGGCCGTGTCACCGGTGTTGTTCCAGATTGCACCCCAGTTGCCCCAGTAGAGGTTGGCCCCGTCGTTCTCACCCTTCTTCGACCAGAGCTGCACCTCCTCACCTGCGCCCAGCGTGAACGCCGGGAAGGTGTAGACGTGCTTGTTGTTGTCGTCGCGCAGCTTCCAGCCCGTCATGTCCACCGCTCGGCTTGTGCCGTTGCGAATGGTGACATACTCGCCGTCAATATCCTTGCCCGGCGGGTCGAACTCCAGATAGGTAATCACCACACCGGAGCGCTTCCACAGCTTCGCCTCGCGCTGGGCTGCGGTCAGGTTCTGCTGAGTCGTGGCGTAGTCAGCCTTCAGCCGGTCATATTCGGCCCGCAGTCGGCTGCCTTCGTCCGCTTTCACCCGCAGCGTGGCCATGTCGGCCTGAAGCTTGTTGCCCATACTCATCGAACGGGCAAGCGGCGACGTGCTGGCCGTTTTGCCATCGTAGCTGTAGCGGCTAATCTCGTTACCCTCGTCATCCAGCAGCAGGGCCGTGTCACCGGTGTTGTTCCAGATTGCACCCCAGTTGCCCCAGTAGAGGTTGGCGGCGTCATTCTCGCCCTTCTTCGACCACAGCTGCACATCGTCGCCCGCGCCGAGCGTAAAGGCGGGGAA
The DNA here is from genome assembly GCA_025454695.1 of Chloroflexaceae bacterium. Classification (GTDB taxonomy): domain Bacteria; phylum Chloroflexota; class Chloroflexia; order Chloroflexales; family Chloroflexaceae; genus JALONX01. Next base: position 1,098 of record JALONX010000032.1, on the reverse strand, counting down.
GGTGTAGACATGCTTGTTGTTGTCGTCGCGCAGCTTCCAGCCCGTCATGTCCACCGAGCGCAAAGTACCGTTATGGATCAAGACATACTCACCGTCAATATCCTTGCCCGGTGGGTCGAACTCCACATAGGTCACCACCACGCCGGAGCGCTTCCACAGCTTCGCTTCCCGTTGGGCTGCGCTCAGGTCGCTCTGCACAGCAGCAAAATTGGCCTGCACCGTGGCGAAGTTGGCCTTCAGCATGTCGTAATCATTGCGCAGCGTCGCGTCTTCGTCCGACTTCGCCCGCAACGTGGTTACTTCAGCTTTCAGCTTTTCGTTTTCGCCCAGGGCCAGTGTCAAGGGCGACTTCTTCGCCGTCTTGCCGTCGTAGCTGTAGCGGCTGATCTCGTTGCCCTCGTCATCCAGCAGCAGGGCCGTGTCGCCGGTGTTGTTCCAGATCGCGCCCGTGTTTCCCCAGTAGAGGTTGGTTCCGTCGTTCTCACCCTTCTTCGACCAGAGCTGCACCTCCTCACCTGCGCCCAATGTGAACGCTGGGAAGGTGTAGACGTGCTTGTTGTTATCGTCGTGGAGCTTCCAGCCCGTCATGTCCACCGGGCGGGCCGTGCCGTTGCGGATGGTGACATACTCGCCATCAATGTCCTTGCCCGGCGGGTCGAACTCCAGGTAGGTGATCACCACACCAGAGCGCTTCCACAGCTTCGCATCCCGCTCGACCAGAGTCAGGTTCTGCTGAGTCGTGGCGAAATTCGCCTTCAGACCGTCATACTCACCTGAGCGCGCCCGCAGCGAGTTCAGTTCGGCCTGCATGTCGTCATACTTCGCCCTGGCATCGGCCTGCGAAAGAGCCATCCCGGCAGCGCCCGCGCCCATCAGCCCGGTGAGCCACATGCGCCAGTCGCCAAACTCCTGCTTCGTGCCGTCCAGGTCGCCCTTGAGGCGGGCGTTCTCGGCCAGCAGCCCATCGTAGTCGGCCCGCAGCGTGCTGTAATCGCCTGCACCGGCCCGCAGCGTGGCCAGCTCAGCCGTGAGGCGCTCGTTCTCGCTATGCGCCCCGTCAAGCTGGCCCTTTAGCCCATCGTAGTCGGCCCGCAGCGT
>JALONX010000565.1 GCA_025454695.1 Chloroflexaceae bacterium | reverse complement strand
CGCGATAACCTGGGCCTGATCGAGAAATCCAGCGACGTGGAAGCCCTAGCGGCTACCGTGGAGGACAACGGCGGCATCTACTTCGTGCCCGCCTTCTCCGGCCTCTACGCGCCCTACTGGAAAGACAGCGCCCGTGGCGTCATCGCCGGTATGACTCGTTACGTCAACAAGGGCCACATCGCCCGCGCCACGCTGGAGGCGACCGCCTACCAGACCCGCGAGGTGCTAGACGCCATGAACGCGGACTCAGGGGTGAACCTGATGGCGCTCAAGGTAGACGGCGGCATGGTCTACAACAACTCGTTGATGCAATTCCAGTCGGACATTCTCGGTGTGCCGGTGGTGCGCCCCAAGGTGGCCGAAACGACCTCGCTGGGCGCGGCCTACGCCGCTGGCCTGGCCACCGGCTTCTGGAACAGCTTCGATGAGATGCGGGCCAACTGGGGCGTGGATCACACCTGGAACCCGGCCATGGACGCCGACCACCGGGCCAAGCTCTACGCCGGTTGGAAGAAAGCCGTCACCCGCACCTTCGACTGGGTAGACTAAGCACGGAAGAGAAGCTCTCGCAAAGCCGCAAAGCCGCAAAGGGGTCGCATAGGTTCGTTTTTTCGGTTCTTTGCGAACTTTGCGCCTTTGCGAGAGAAAATAACGCTGTGGCCTCGGTGTGCGCGGCGGTGAACCCATGCAGCCAGACGAGATTGTGCAACGGACGGAGGCCCATGTGCGGGCCACGCTGGCGGGCGATGGCACTGGCCACGATTGGTGGCATATTGAGCGGGTGCGCAACAACGCCCGCGCCATTGCCCGCCACGAAGCGGTAGACCCGTTTGTGGTGGAGTTAGCGGCGCTGCTGCACGACATCGCCGATTGGAAGTTCCACGGTGGCGACGAAAACGCAGGCCCCCGCGCCGCCCGGCAGTGGCTTGAGTTGCTTCAAGTGGACGACGCCATTATTGGCCACGTCTGCGAGATTATCGCCACGCTCTCGTTTAAGGGTGCTGGCGTGCCCACACCCATGCGTACTCGCGAAGGGGCCGTGGTGCAGGATGCCGACCGACTTGATGCGATTGGTGCCGTTGGCATAGCCCGTGCTTTCGCCTATGGTGGGGCGAAACACCGCCCCATGCACGACCCTGGGCAGCAGCCCCACATGCACCAGAGTTTTGAGGAATACAAACAGAGCCAGGGTTCAACCATCAACCATTTCTACGAAAAGCTATTGCTGTTGAAAGATTTGATGAACACCACAACTGCACAACACATGGCTGAAGAACGACATGCGTTTATGCACCAGTTTTTGGCGCAATTTTATGCGGAGTGGGACGGACATACCGAAGACCGCATTTAAACGCAGAGACTCAGAGACACAAAGACGCAGAGGTGCATAGTAAAGCCGCAAAATTCCGCGCCTCTAGGCCCGGTCTTCCGTCCCCGGTCTCCGGTCTAATTTGGTGAAGAATTAACAACAGCTAGAAACCAGATTATAAAGAATGGCGCACAAATTCGGAATACCATGTATACGTGGTAGGAATGTGTTTGCCGTATAAAAGGAATTACGGATATGGATCGGGCAACAACGGTGGCCCAATTGGGCCAGCAACAATTCGACATGTTAGTGATTGGCGGCGGGGCTAGTGGCGCAGGCGTGGTTCTGGATGCCGCCAGCCGGGGCCTGAAAGTGGCCCTTGTGGAACGGAACGACTTTTCCGAAGGCACCTCCAGCCGCAGCACCAAACTGATTCACGGTGGCGTGCGCTACCTGGAGATCGCCGTGAAGAAGCTTGACCGGGTGCAACTGAACCTGGTGCGCGATGCGCTGCACGAGCGGGCGACCATGCTCAAAAATGCGCCCCACCTTTCCCACGCCGTCTGGCTGCTGACGCCGCTCTACAAAGCCTGGGAAGTGCCCTACTACTTCACCGGCTTGAAGATGTACGACGCTCTGGCAGGCAAGGTGAAGCTCGAACCGTCGCGCTTTGTGAGCCGCAAGGAAACCCTGGAACGCTTCCCGACCCTGCGGCCCATGGCGCTGAAAGGCTCGGTGGCCTACCAGGATGGCCAGTTTAACGACTCGCGCTACAACGTGGAGATGGTGCTGACGGCGGTGCAGCATGGTGCGGTGGTGCTGAACTACGCTGAAGTGACCGCGCTGCACAAAACCAATGGGCGGCTTTCGGGCGCAACTGTCTGCGACCGGCTGGCGGGCAAAGAGGTTGAGGTACGGGCCAAGGTTATCGTCAACACCACCGGCCCCTTCTCCGACGGCATTCGCACCCTGGACGACCCCAACACGCCGCCGCTGCTCAAGGCTAGTTCCGGCATTCACCTGGTAGTGGACAAAAAATACAGCCCGCCCAACGCTGGCATGCTTATCCCCCGCACCGAAGATGGCCGGGTGCTGTTTGTGTTGCCCTGGATGGGCGGCACCCTCATCGGCACGACCGACGACCCTGCCCCAATTATTGATCATCCGCCGGTTAAGGAGGACGAAATTACCTATGTGCTGCGGCAGGTGAAGCCCTACCTCGGCAGCATCCCCCGCGAAGCGGTGCTGTCGGCGTGGTCGGGCTTGCGGCCCCTTGTGGCACGCAAAGGCGCTGACACCGCCAAGCTCGCCCGCGACCACCTGATCCAGGAAAGCGACGCCGGGTTGCTGACGCTGACGGGCGGCAAGTGGACGACCTACCGCAAGATGGCCATGGATCTGGTGGACTACGCCGTGCGCAAGTTTGGTTTGCAGGCCGGGCCGTGCCGCACCGAGCAGCTGCCGCTGGTCGGCGGGCAAGGCTTCGACCCACAGGGGGCAACCAAGCTGATGCAGCAGGGCGTGGCCGCGCCGGTGGCCAAACATCTGCATGAAAACTACGGTAGCAAGGCCAGGGATGTGCTGACGCTGGCCAGCAACGGCTACAGCCAGCAACTGGCCGCACCCTGGCCCAACATCGAGGCGGAAGTGATCTACGCCGCCCGCAACGAGATGGCCCGCTCGCCAATGGATGTGCTGTCCCGCCGTACCAGGCTAGCCTTTCTCGACACCAACGCGGCCACTACGGCCCTGCCCCGCGTGGTGCAACTGATGGGCAAAGAGTTAGGCTGGAACGACGGCGAGACTCAACGCCAGGAACAACAAGCCCGCGAACAACTGACAACCGCAATTTAGCAGTCGCCACAGAGAACACAGAGGGCACAGAGAAACTAAAAATGGCACGGACAAGCGCTGTTCTGAGGAACGCAGCACGATTGTAGCAGTGCCAGAAAAGCTTCCAGGAACGCAATGTAACATCCAGTAGCTACCAGCCACCATTGCGCCCGGTCGAAAGGCTCAAAATTGGCGGTTGCAGGAGACAATTTCTTCCTCTGGGTTCTCTGTGGCAAATAAGGAACATCATGGTTAGCCTGCTCATTATTTCGCATAGTGCCGCCGTCGCCCGTGGAGTGAAGGAATTGGCTGACCAGATGGTGCAGGGCAAGGTGCCCATCGCCGCAGCGGGCGGCACGCTGGAAGGCGAACTGGGCACCAGCGCCGACGTGATCACCGCCGCGCTCGACACATTGCCCGCCAACGACGGCGTGCTGGTACTGGTGGACATGGGCAGCGCAATTATGAGCGCCGAGATTGCGCTCGAAATGAGCGGCAGGCAGTTTATCATCAGCCGGGCGCCAATTGTGGAAGGGGCCATTGTCGGGGCAATTCAGGCGTCGGCGGGGGCAAGCCTGGAGCAGACGGTGGCAGCTGCCGAGCGTGCGCTGGAAGCCAAGCAGGTGGGTGGGGCGGCTCCGCCCGCACCGGCCCCTGCGGCCCCGCCCCCGGTGCAGCAGGCCGAGGCGGCGAGCGCTGCCAATGAAATCATCCTCACCATCAACAACCAGCACGGCCTGCATGCCCGCCCCGCCAAAGACTTTGTGCAAACGGCGGCCCGCTTCAAGTCCACCCTCCGCGTCAAAAACCTCGATCGCGACAACACGCCCTCCGGCAATGCCAAAAGCATGATTGACATCATGCGCATCGGCGTGAGCAAAGGCCAGCGCATCAGCATCACCGCCGATGGCCCTGATGCCGCCGAAGCCCTGGCGGCGCTAGAGCAGCTAGCGGCGAATAATTTTGGGGAAGGGTGAGGCGTTGGGAGAGGCAAAGCCTCTCTCAACGTTTTCTTTTACAAAAACGGCAGCCGATGGTGAAAACGCCCGATCAGGCACTGGGTGAGGTTGGGGAACAAGCGGGTCATCAAATCAATGAGGTACGTGTCCTGACCAATCAGCACGCGGCCCTGCTTGCGCTCAATGCCTCGAATGATACGCCGGGCCACGTAGTCCACCGGGATGCCGCGCCGGGCCACGAATTGGGTTTCCAGTGTACGCTTCCGTGAGTCTGTGGTGCGCGAGCGGCGGATGAGATTGGTATCCACCGCGCCGGGGTAGACACACATCACATGAATGCCCGTCCCGTACAACTCTGCCCGTAACGACTCGCTCAGGCCGCGGATAGCAAACTTGGTGGTGCAATAGGCGCTTTTAGTGGGCAGCCCCACCAGGCCAAAATCACTGGCGATGTTGACGATGCTGCCAGCACCCCGCTGACGCAGCAGGGGCAAAAAATATTTACACCCGTAGATCACGCCCCACAGGTTAACGCCGACGATCCACTCCAGGTCGTCGCGGGAGTAGCCCTCAAATGGCCCCGCCAGCGACACGCCCGCATTGTTAACCAGAATATCTACCCGCCCGTGCTGTTGCATCACAGCATCGGGCAAG
>JALONX010000564.1 GCA_025454695.1 Chloroflexaceae bacterium | reverse complement strand
CGTTTGTCTTCCCAGTTGAGGTTCGTTTTCGTGATCTGGACGCGCTGGGCCATGTGAACAACGCAGTCTACCTGACCTACCTGGAAAGTGCCCGCATTGCCTATGCCCTGAAGTTGCTGGAAAGCACCAGCTTTGCCGCTATTCCCTTTATTCTGGCCGAACTGACGATTAGCTACCGCAAACCGGCCTTTCTGGGCGAACAGCTGCTGGTGGGCGTGCGGGTGAGTCGCATCGGGCGGAAAAGCGTGGGGATGACCTACGCAATTGTGCGGGGCGAAGAAACCGTGGCAACCGCCAGCTCAACCCTGGTCTGGTTCGATTACCAGGCCAACAACTCGGCCCCCGTGCCCGACTCGTTTCGCCAGGCGGTCGAACAGTTCCAGGGCGCAGCGTTGGAAGGATAATGTTTACCGCAGAGCGTAGGGAGTGACGAGTGACGAATTACGAATTACGAGTTACGAGTTACGAGTTACGAGTTACAAACATGCAATCTCCAATCTCTAATCTCCCATCTCCAAAACCTCCGCGCCTCCGCATCTCTGCGTTGAAATGTCCGGCTACTCCGCCAGCACGAAGCTGCTGCCCACTTGCCATTTGGCCTGTTTTTTTGGTTCCACCGAGCGCTGGGCCACTTCGCCGGGGTGGCTGAAAGGCTTCTTGCGGTTGGTCACCGCCGCCACAGAGATGCTCAACATGGGGAAGCGGGCGGCGTTGCCCTGGCGGTCTTCGCTTTCGATATAGCCCCGTTCCCGGGTCGGGGCATCGTAGAAGAGCGGCACCATCGCATCAAAACGAGCGATCGCTTCCTGGCCAATCGCCTCGGCGCACTGGGGCGTGGTCAGCACCACAAAGTCGTCGCCACCAATGTGGCCCACAAAATCGTCCGGGTTCCCATGGAGCTTCACCGTTTCCACCAGCAGGCGTGCCGTCTGCTGAATAATCGCATCGCCCTTCAGAAAGCCATAGGTGTCGTTGTAGGCCTTGAAATTGTCCAGATCGCAGTAGCAGATGGCAAAGGGCGTCTGCTGGCTGATGCGCTGGGAAATGGCCCGTTCGATGGTGATGTTACCCGGCAGCCTGGTTGAAGGATTGGCGCTGCCTTCGCGCTCGCTGCGGCGCACGGCGGCTTGCACCCGCGCCACCAGTTCCAGCATGCTGAACGGCTTGGTGATATAGTCATCGGCCCCCAGTTCCAATCCACGCACCTTCTCGTCAGGCGCATTGATCGCCGACAGCAGCAGAATCGGCGTGATCGCCGTTTCGGGCCTGGCCCGCAGGCCGCCCAGCACCACAAAGCCATCCAGGTCGGGCAGCATCAGGTCAAGAATGATCAGATCAACTGGCTGACGCTGCACCAGCTGTAATGCCTCAGCGCCGCCCCCGGCCATGGCCACCTGAAAGCCCGCTTCTTCCAGATGAATCGCCACCAGCTGGCGCATGTCGGCCTCATCATCCACCAGCAGCACGCGGGGCTGGGCCGGGTTGCGGCTTTGGCCCAGGGCCACCGTTTCGCGCAGCGCCGCCAGAAATGCGTCGGCAGGGGTGGCACGGGGCAGGGTAGGCAGGGTTGTCAGCGGCAGGGTTTCGCGCACCGAGGACTCGTAGAGCAACAGCATGGGCACGCGCTTGGTGTCAGGATCTTCGCTCAGCACCTGGGCCACCAGCAGCGGTTCCTGGGCGTGGGCCATATCAATCAGCACCAGTGCGGGCGAATGGCGGCGAACGCTATCTACTGCGGCGGTGGGGCTGGCCACATGGTGCAAGCTGAAATCGCCGCCTGCACACAGCGTCCGCAGCTGCTCGGCATAGGCGGCATCGTCGCTGAAGAGCAGCGCCACGCCACCCGGCGGTGGCAGTGCCGGGGCGGGTTCAGCTACCGGCGCTGCTACTGTCGGGGGGGTCACTTCTGCAAGGGCAGCAGGAGATGCGACGGGCGCTGGCGGGCCAACGCTATCGTTTGGGTGAAAAAGCGCAGCCGGAACACGCACTACAACATAGCCATTTTCGGTGGTGGCGTGCTGCATAAGCAGCTCGCTGGCGCTGTGCAGGCGGGTGGTGTTCCGCTCAATCATCGTCAGCAGATCGGTTGTCAGGAGCGGGTTGGAATCGGCTAAACGACGGCGCAGCAGGGCGACCGCCCCATGCAACGCGGTGAGCGGTGAGCTAAATGCATGAATAAAATAGTCGAGGTCGCGGTGCCGACCACCCATAAGCGTCACACAACCATTGGCACATGCAGAAGAGCCTGGATTTGCTGGCTTAATGTTACCACATCAAACGGTTTTGCGATATAGCCCCGTGCGCCCAGGGCCAGGCCCCGCTCCACATCATCAAGCTGAGCTTTTGCGCTTAAAAAAATTACCGGAATAGCACGGGTCTGCGGGTCTTCCTTCAGCCGGGCGCAGACACGAAAGCCATCGAGGCGCGGCATCAACACATCGAGCAAAATGGCGTCAAAAGACTCACGGCGGGCCAACTCCAGGGCCGCGATACCGTCGCCTGCAATGGTGAGGGTGTGACCGTCAGCCTCCAGGGCCAGCCGGGCGATCACTTGCAGGTCGGCGTCATCTTCGGCCAAGCTGCCGGGCGACCTCTTCAATTGCGATGCGCTGTTTGCGGTAAAAATCGGACTCACTCATTGCTAAGCGATTAGCCACATCGCGGGCCTGCTTGCCCTGCAAAAAGCGCAGTTCAAGAATATTGTACAGCAGCCATTCCTGGGCCGACGGATCAAGTTGATCGTCGGGGCGCATGTTGTCTATCGCCTTGCGCAACACCGCCTGAAGTGCCCGCGTTGGGCTGCTGCCCTCATCGCGCAGCACCCGCCGCACCACCCGCAAGCCCAGCAGCGGGCTGTCGGAGAGTTTCGGGCCGCCCCAGTAGTCGTTCAGGGCGTCTTTCACCAGTTTAAAGAACTCCGGTTGCAGCGCCACATCGGTATCGAGTGTCGCCAGCGTGGCTGGGGTGGCCTGCTCCAGCCTGGTCGAAAGTTCCTGCAACGACTGCATCTCCGGGCCGAGGCCACGCAGCATGTTAAACAGGCGCTGCTGCATCTGCACCGTCGTCAGGCCAAGCTCCATCTGGTGGGCTAGCACGCTGATCAGGCGGCGCGCATCCGAAGAAAGGCCGCCATTTGAACGCAACACCTCCGGCGGGAAGCCCACGCCCAAAGCCCCTAGAAACGCGCCATCGGGGCTGTGCAGCGGCAGCATGCAAAAGCCGTTGCAGGCCAGAAAAGCGTCGGCGGGCGGCAGCATGCCGGGGTGGTTCACCCGCACCCGTTCCAGTTGCAGCATCAGCTCGTTCAGCGGGTGTTCCTGCACAAAACGGCGCACTTCGCGCCGCGAGCCACACACCGCTTTGACGGAATAACTCAACTCGCCATCATCGCCCGGCTCGGATGGGCCGACGACAAAGCCCGTTTCCACCTTTAGCGCACCGCACACGGCGATGAGCGAGTTTTCCAGCAACTGGCGCAGGTCAGTGGTGGTGAAGGTGCTGCGGGGCAGGTTGCGCAGGTAATCAATCTCGTCCTGATCCTGCATGTAGATCAGCTTGTCGAGGTAGGGCTTAACCCGACGCACCAGAATGGGCATCAGCACGGTCATCACCATCACCCCGAAGGTGAGCAGGGTGGTTTCGGGCAGGCCAAACTGGCGGGCCAGCCCCGGCACAACCTGCAAAAACAGGATAATCGTGAGGCCAACAAAAGGGCCATACAAGCCCCAGCGCACAAAGTCTTGCTTGATGAGGCGGTCGGGCAGCAGCACCCCTTGAAAAGCGACGCTGTAGGTCATCACCGTGATCATAACCATCACGCCGATGTTGACCGCCGCCGAAAGCAGCAGCAGCGCCCCGCTGGGCAGCGAGGTGTGGGCCCCGGCGATCACCAGGTAGGGAAACACGCCCAGCCCCGGCGCGGCAAAGGTAATGCCTAGGTAGGTCATGCGGCGGCGGGTAGTGGGGGTGAGGGAATTCTGACGAGCGACGACGGTAGCCCGAAACATCACCAGGATGCTGGCCACAAAAAAGGCCAGGTAGAGCCAGAAGAGCGGCCCGGCCCCAAACTGGGCCAGCGGGCCACTCGGAATACCGCCCATCACCACCAGGTCAGTCAGCAGGGCCAGCACCATGAGCAGGGCGCTACAAGCATAGCCCGCCCACACATGCCAGCGCCGCGAGGCTTCGGCGGCTGCACCCTGGCTGGCCACCAGCAGGCCATTGGCCAGGTGCAGGTAGGCTGCGGGTACCAGCGCAATGCCAAGCCACTGCGCCCGCAACAGAATTTGCAAGGTGGTGGGCCGAATGGCCCGGCTGATCAGCACATCGCCCGCGTTGACGATGACGACACTGAACAGCAGCACGCAGAGCGAACGGGCAATGCCGTTGCGCCAGTTCTGCAATAAAATGTAGGCCAGCAGGGAAAAGGCCACAATCAGTACTGACGAGGCCAGCAATTCGTTAAACTGAAAGAGGAGGTTGGTCATACATTGGCATGTACAGGGGAAAACGTTGGCCCATCAGCGTCCACCATGTTGTAGATGAACGAATTCATCTTCCGATGATTATACCACAGGCCCCGTGCATCAGCCGTTTGTAGTTGACCTGGCAACTGTTGAAGGTTCGGGGAATAGGGCGTACTGCGTGAAACGTGAAACGTGAAACGTGAAATGTGAAACGTGAAACGTACTGCGTAATCCGTACTGCGTAATCCGTACTGCGTAATCCGTACTGCGCAGTTCAAGTCATCTTGTCATTACGGCCCCGTCTCCGGTCTCCCGTCTCCCGTCTCCGGTGTCAATGTCCAAAATGCTCACGCAGCGCGGGCTTAAAGACCTTGCCGCTGGGGGTATGGGGCAGTTCTGGCACAAAACGCACGCGCTTTGGCATTTTGTAGCGGGCCAGCCGTTCGCCTAAAAAGGCCAGCAACTCGGACTCAGCCAGGCTTGCGCCGGGCCGCAGCACCACCAGCGCCCAGCCCACCTCGCCCCAGGTGGCGTCGGCTACGCCAATCACGGCGCACTCGGCCACGGCGGGGTGTTCGTAGATGGCATGTTCCACCTCAGCGGGGTAGACGTTTTCGCCGCCGGAGATAAACATATCCTTTTTGCGATCCACGATGAAGTAGTAGCCCTCGCTGTCCACATAGGCCATGTCGCCCGTGTGGAACCAGCCGTCGGTAATGCTGGCCGCGCTGGCCTGCGGGTTGTTCCAGTAGCCCGCGCACACCGTCGGCCCCTTCAGCCAGAGTTCGCCCACGCTGCCCACCGGCACCTCGCGCCCGTCCTCGTCCACCAGCCGCGCATCCAGGTGAAACACGGGCCGCCCCACCGAGCCAGCCTTGCGAATGGCATCTTCCGGGTTCAGCGTAAAGCAGTTCACCGAAACCTCGGTGAGGCCGTAGCCCTGGCGGAAAGGAATGCCCCGCTCCTGGTAGGCCCGGATAAGCGGCACCGGGCAGGGCGCACCGCCCGAGATAAAGTAGCGCACGCTGCGCAGATCGGTGGTGGCAAAATTCGAGGCGTCATACAGCATCTGAAACATGGTTGGCACGGCGAAAAACACCGTCACCCGCTCCTGGGCAATCAGCTCCAGGCAGCGGCGCGGCTCCCACTCCTTCATCAGCACCATGGTGCCGCCCACGTGGAACAGCGGCAGCGTCAGCACATTAATCCCACCGGTGTGGAACAGCGGCGTATGGATGACACTCACATCATCGGCGTGTAAATCCCAACAGACATTGGTGTTGATTGAATTCCAGACCAGCACGCGGTGGGGCAGCACCGCACCTTTTGGCGCACCCGTGGTGCCAGAAGTGTAAAGAATCAGGTGCGGGTCTTCCAGGCTCACCTCGCTGGTCACAGGGTCGGGTGGAGACTCTTCCAGCAGCCCGTCGTACTCGTCGCCCAGTTCCAGCACATGGGTCAGGCTAGAGATAGCACAGAGATCAGCGGCACGGGTGGCAAACTCCGGCCCGACAATGAGCAGATTTGCCTGGCAATCGTTGAGCATGTAGGCCAGTTCGCGCCCGGTGAGCCGCCAGTTCAGCGGCACCAGCACCGCCCCCAATTTTCCGGTAGCAAACAGCGCATCCAGCATCTCAATGCGGTTCTTGGCCAGCACCGCCACGCGCTGGCCTTTGCCGATGCGGTAGCGCTGGCGCAGCCCATGGGCCAGCCGGTTGGCCCGCTGGTTTAGCTGCTGGTAGGTGTAGCGCAGGCCCGTGCCATCATCCACCAGCGCCAGGCGCTCCGGCGTCAGCAGTGCGCGTTTTCCTAACCAGTCACCAATAAACATGGGGCACTCCTGTTAGGCACAGAGGACGCAGAAGATTAATCGTGAAACGTGAAACGTGAAACGTGAAACGTGAAACGTGAAACGTGAAACGTGCTGCGTGCTGCGTGCTGCGTACTGCATCTTCGCGTTCCCCTTCGACCCTTCGGCAAGCTCAGGGGAGCCTCAGGGCAGGCGGGAGACCGGAGACTGAAGTCGGCAAATTGCCAACTGCCAACTGCCAACTGCCAACTGCCAACTGCCAACTGCCAACTGCCAACTGCCAACTGCCAACACTACGCGTCAATCGTCAATCGTCAATCCTTAAAACCCTCGGTGTCCTCTGTGCCCTCTGTGGCAAATGCAGCGGAAATAGCTGCGACGATCTGCCGGGCACCCGCGCCGTAGAGCATCGTCATGTGGTTACCGGGAACATGGACGTAGCGACAGTTCGGCAGCAAACCCGCCGTCTCCTGGGCCTGTTCCGCCGACACAATCGGCGGTGCGCCCGGCGGGCCATAGGCACCCGTCGCGTTGATCAATAACACTGGCTGTTGCACTGCGGCAATGATACCACGCCAGTCTTCGGCTAGCACGCCTTCCATGGCGGCGGCAATGTGGGCGGGCCGCGCCCTGGGCGTCACCCCACCGTCGGCGGTCGGCTCCACATCGGCCCGGTAGTAACTTTCCACCGTTGCGTCCCAGGGCCAACTGTGGAAGTAGGGAGCCTGCCGGATCAACTCCAGATACGCTTCAAAGGTGGGGTAGTGCTGGCCAAGGCGGGCCAGGGCCGGTTTAATCAGCTCGCGGGTGCGGGGCGCAGCAGTTGAAATGGCCGCATCGAGCACCAGCAGTCGCTCAACACGTTGCGGAAAATGGGCCGCCATGTAGAGCGAGAGCAGGCCGCCAAAGGAGTGGCCGCCCAGCCTGGCCCGCTCCAGGCCCAGCTGGTCGAGCAAGCCCAGCACATCGGCGGCGTGGTCGGCCATGCGGTAGCAGCCCGCTGGCCCGGCTTCCGGTAGTGAATCGGGCTTGTCGCTCATCCCGCGCCCACGCATGTCTAG
>JALONX010000563.1 GCA_025454695.1 Chloroflexaceae bacterium | reverse complement strand
GGGGAGCCGACGCTGGAGCAACGGGAATTTGGTTGGGAGCTGTGCCCGTTCGCTCCACAAAATCAGCGCTAGCATGGGAAGATACAGGCCAACCACAAGCCACATCGAACGGAAGCCGGGCAGCAGTAGTGAGCCAATAATAGGCAGCCAACTGAACAGCACCCCTACTAGCATCTCGCGCCTGTTTTGCGGTATCAGCAGCAGTAGCAACTGATCATAGAAAAAGTAGTGTTGGGGCACGCAGGCTAGCAGCGCCAACAGACGGGCGCGGGTTGCCCGCCAGGCCAGCAGGGCTAACAACAACATCGGCCCAACCGGCAGCAGCAAGAGCGGAACAAACCCCTTGTAATCATTAACCTGAAAGAACCAGCGCTGCACCCAGGTAGGGGCAAGCAGCAGCGACAACAGCCCCAGAGCGGCGCAGGCAACAAAGCCTCGCCACGAGAAGTAGGTCAGAAACACTGGCAGACCGATGTGGGGTTTGCCCAACACAAACACCATTAATGCTGGCACTAACGCCGCAGCCATAACCAGTGGCGACCATTGAATGCTGATCAATGCGAACCAGAACGGCCCGCTGGCAAACACGAGCAACCGGTACAATTCATTGGTGCGCAACATGCCCCAGGTCAGCAGCCCACAGCTCACCCCAAAAAACATTGGCCCGGCCCAATGTTCCGGCAGTAGGGCAAAGGGCATTGCAATTAACACTGTTGTCATCGGGTAGGGGATTGCGTTGGCATGAAAAACATGGCTGTAGACATCGCGCCCTGCCAATAAGTCGTTGGCAGCACGCCAGGCCCAATAGAAATCGCCGCTGCCTCTAGTTGCAAAATAGTCCTGGTATAACGGTGTGAAGAACTGATTGAAATAACTTGCCAGCGCGGCGAGCAACGCCACCAGCAGGGCCACTGCCAGACGTGCCCATGTGGCAAGAGGAGGAGTTGCCTCGACAACAGCATTCGGTGATATGGTTGATTGAGCCACTGGAACTCCTGACGCAGATTGACTGTCTTCTGCTTACAAATTGTAGATTGGGTTTTGTTGTTCACCAACAGTATGGTGTAGTGAAGCTTCTAGTCACGCAAACAACTACATCCAGGGTGAACATTGGCAATGGCTCCAGTGTACCGCCTCAGTATAACCAGATCATTACAAAGTTAAAGGACTTCAGGATGTGTCACAGCCAAGAGCACTGAGGACGCCGAGATTTTGTACGGCAGTTCCTCGGTGCGCTCAGAGCCTGCCTGAAAAGTCGCTCACAAAGCCTGTCCTAAGGTTATCGAAGGGGCACAAACCTCACAAAGGGTTGCAAATGGACGTTCTTGAGCTAGCACTTTGCGGCTTTGCGCGAGGGTCAAACATGACCTTTTCAGACAGCTTCTCAGCGTACTCGGCGGTGAGCTTGCGACCAAAGAAGGTTTTGCCACAGAGACACAGAGGACGCCGAGGGTTGTTTGTCTCCTCGGCGTCCTCTGCGTGCTCGGCGGTGAGCTTGCTAGCGTACTCGGCGGTGGGATTGCTACCGATACCCTTCCGCCTGCATGTTAAACAGCCGGGCGTAGCTGCCGTTCTGGGCCATCAGCTCGGCGTGGGTGCCTAGCTCGGTCAGTTCCCCGCCCTCGATGACGGCGATGCGGTCGGCCATGCGCACGGTGCTGAAGCGGTGGCTGATGAGCAGGGCAATGCGCCCTTCGGTCAGCTCGCGGAAGCGCTGGAAAATTTCGTACTCGCGCTCGGCGTCCAACGCCGCCGTTGGCTCGTCTAGCACCAGCACCTCGCTATCGCGCATGAAGGCCCGGCCCAGCGCCACTTTTTGCCACTGGCCGCCGGAAAGCTCGGAGCCTTTCTCGAACCAGCGCCCCAGCACCGTGTCGTAGCCCTGGGGCAGCTTCGCCACCACCTCATCGGCTCCGCCCCGCTCGGCTGCCGCCAGAATCCGGGCCTCATCTGCCAGATGCTCGATCTGGCCGAAGGCGATGTTTTCGCGGGCGGAGACCTGGTAGCGCACGAAGTCCTGAAAAATCACCCCGATGGCGGCCCGCAGGTCGTCCAGATTGTACTCGCGCAGGTCAACCCCATCGAGCAGAATCTGGCCTTCGGTCGGGTCGTAGAGCCTGGTGAGCAGCTTGATCAGGGTGGTTTTGCCCGCGCCGTTGGCTCCCACCAGGGCCAGCTTCTCGCCCGGCCCGACATGCAGACTCAGGTTGCGTAGCGCCCAATCCTGCCGGTCGGGGTAGCGAAACGAGACGTTGCGGAACTCAATGCCGTGCTGCAAAGGGCGGGGCACCGGGCGGGCGTCGGCGTTGGCGGGCATCTGAGGCACCAATTTGAGAAAGCTAAACAGGTTCTCCAGAAACAGGCCACTTTCAAACAGCTGGCCGGTGCTGTAGAACAGGGCCTGAAAGGTCTGCTGGCTCTGGCGGAAAATCGCCAGGTAGAAGGTCATATCACCCAGCGTAATCGTCTGGGCCAGAGTGCGCCAGATGATGTAGGCGTAGGCTCCGTAGTAGCTCAGGCTGGCCACCACGCCCCAGAGCAGACTCACCGCGCTGCGCCGCCGGGCCAGGTGCTCGTCCTCACGGTAGAACTTCCAGAAGAAATCCTGGTAGCGCTTGAGCAGCGGCTCGCCCAGGCCGAAGAGCTTCACCTCCTTGGCGCTGTTGTCCACCGTCAACAGGTGTTCGATGTACTGCATGCGGCGATTCTCCGGCGCACGCCAGGTGAGCAAGCGAAAGTTGAGCTTGCTATATTTTGTCTGGGCCACAAAGGCGGGCACGGTGGCCCCAAACAGCACCAGCGCAATCCAGGGGCTGAAAACCAGCAGGCCCACGGCGAAGGTGGCCAGGGCGATCAGATTTTGCACCAGTTGAAAGCTAGTGTTGATGATGCTGAGCGCCCGCCAGTCGGCCTCGCGGCGGGCGTTCTGCAGCTTGTCGTAGAAGGCCGCATCCTCAAAATAGTGCAGGTCGAGGGCCAGGGCCTTGCGGATAATTGCGGTGTTGATGGTGTGGGCCAGCCGCGCATTCAGCATGTGCTCCACCAGGGAGCGGCCCTGGCTCAGCACCGCCGCCAGCGTGATCAGGCCGAACTCGATTAGCAGATAGGGCAGGGTGGCGGAGAAGCCCGCCTCCACTCCGGCACCGCTGTTGATCGTGTTCACGACTGAGTCCACAATCAGCTTGCCGACCCAGGCCTGGGAGATGGGCATAAAGGCGGCGATCAGCGTGATGAGGGCCATGGCGATGGTACCGCCCTTGTGGGCCTGCCAGACCAACGCAAAGGCACGGGGGACATTTGCAAACGCGGCGCGGGCGTCGTTCCAACGCTCGGCCCAGGGTCGCCGCTCCCTGGCGGCGCTCTCAGGTGATGAAGTGAGTGTTGCCATGCAGAGAATCGTACCACAGCGCGGGGGCGGGCGCTATCCGTCTTTTGGGGGGGCTTGGGGTGAGGGGGTGACCCTTCGGCAGGCTCAGGGCAGGCAAGAGACAAGATGACAGGGTGCGGGGTCTCACCTTGTAATGCGAGTGGCACAGGCGAAGACTCGCCTACATTGCAGGGTCAAAGTACCGCAATGATCAACGCGGTAGAGCCGCAAGATATTGCGGCGCTCCAACGAATGTCGGTGAAACCATTGTCGCAATGCGGTTTCATCACGGCGTTGGCACCTTCACCATTGATTTGGCAATCGTCTCCAGACCGAACTGCGTCAGGCTTGTCCCGGACAGGGCCAGGTAGGTTGTATGCTGCACCCACCAGAGAGGTGAAGAACGTGGAGCGCAAGCTGGGCAGTATCAAAGAAAAACTTGACCTACGGAACCGCACCGAGCTGGCGAACTGGTTCTTTGCCAGCAGCCCGGCAGAGCCGGAGGTTGAAGCGGCGGTAGGTAGTTTACGGGCTGCATGAAGATGCTCTCACAAAGGCGCAAAGGAACGCAGGTAAACGTGCCTGCCTTTAATACTCTGTAAACAACGTTTCTTTGTACCCACTGCTGCGCGTTGTCATTCCGACCGCAGGGAGGAATCTGCCGTGCCGTCCGTTGAAGACCCCTCCCTGCGCTCGGGGTGACCATGCGATTGCATGGAAGAAAACGTTGTTGTCAGAATATTAAATATTCTGACAACGAAGTCTTCTTGTATTTCAAGAACAACACGCTTGAGCGTGTTTTAGGTTTTTAGACGCCGAATTCATTCGGTGGCTGAAACAGAGCGCCTTTGCGCGAGGTTCTATTAGCTCTCACAAAGGCACTAAGGCACCAGGGCAAGCAGACAAACTTGCCTGCCTTTAACTTTGCGAGCTTTGCGGCTTTGCGCGAGCTACCTCCCCCCAAGCACCGCCCGCGCTTCGGCCACCGTCATATCCTTGTTGTAGATTGGGCTGCCTGGCTCCTGGCGAGCGCTCTCGTGGAGCGAGCCGATGTCCAGCGGGCCAAAGCCAATCTCCTCGATCAGCCCGGCGATCACCGCTTTAGCCTCGGCGTCGTCGCCAGCGAGGAAGATGACGCGCCGTTCGTCCAGGGGCTTGCCTCGGTCGCCCTGGGTCTGGAGGTGCTGATACCAGATGGTGTTAAAGGCTTTCACCACGCGGGCACCAGGGAGGTGCTGCGCCACCAGTTCGCTCTGGGCCAGCCTGTCCAGGTCAATCACTCCGTCCCGCTGGGGGTAATAGTTGGAGGCGGTGACCACGATTTTGCCCGCCAACTGGGCCGCCGGGAGGTCGCGGTAGCGCCCAAAAGGGATGGCCTCGATCACGACCTCGCCGA
>JALONX010000562.1 GCA_025454695.1 Chloroflexaceae bacterium | reverse complement strand
GCCTGGTCAACATTGGCAGCAACCCGGGCTGGCAAGGCACTGGGGGCATTCAGTTCGCCGTGAACACATGGCAAACCCGCACCCACCCCAACTACCCGGCTCAGTTCCGCATTGCGATTGACACCAATCGTGATGGAAGCGCCGACTTCGAGATTTTCAATCAGGAGCTGGGCGGCTTTGGGGCCACTGGGCAGAACTTCACCTTTGCCCGCCCCATCACCTCGCCGAGTGGCACGGGCTTCTTCTTCACCGACGCGGATCTGAATTCGGGCAATGCCATTCTCACCGTGCCGCTTTCGCTGATTGGGCTGACCCCAACCAGCCAGTTTAACTTCACGGTGAGTGCGGTAGACAACTACTTCACCGGGGCGGTGAAGAGCCAGATCAGCAATATGACCTTTACGCCTGCCACGCCACGTTTTGTGGCCAACGGTGGCCTGGGGGCGGGTACGCTGGCTCCGGCCAGCAGCGCTGCGCTCAATGTAACGGCGGTGGCGGGTGGTGCAGAAGCTTCGCCCTCGCAATCGGGCTTGCTGCTGCTCTACCGCAACAAGGCTGCTGGCAGCGAGGCCGAGGCCATTAGCGTGACGCCGTAAAGTACGCGATGTGTTGACAGCTAGGCGGGTGCATGAAGGAAATGCCTTCGTGCGCCCGCTTTTTCTTTTTACCGAGAATGACAATTTATACAAAAACATTGACAGCCAGATGAAAAAGATTATAATCGCAGTGGTCACCATGTGTTTTTAGACAAATTTTTATATGAGACGTGAACCAGGATGCTGGGGCCGGGCATAATCGCTGTGGTACGCATAAACCTGCTCAATGTTTCGCGGTTTCGTTGCTCGTAATCCCCCTCTAGCAGCCACACCATGGCTGCTATTTCTGGTTATATGTGCAAGAACCCCCCTACGTAAGGAGGTGAACAATTTGTAATCGTAGGGTTATACCCACAACGGTGTGTATGACACGGAATGACCGCTACGTACTGGTACACGGGAATATAGGCACATCACGTCGCAATAGCATGCATCTTCACCCTGTATCGAAGGATGTGCTGTTATAGCTATGCTAGGAGGCAGTGTCCAATGACAATGCAGCGTCGGTTTGTTCACGCGCTTCGTCATCCCCTTCATTTGTTGACGTTTTTGTTGGCAACTCTGGCCATGGTATTGGGGCCACTTGGCCCGGCCCAGGCCGCTTCCCCGTCCGACTCCTACATCGTGATGTTGCGAGAGATGCCCTCGCTCGCCTATGCTGGCGGTATCCCTGGTTTGCGGGCAACGGCTGGCATTCGTGACCGCTCTGACCCAAATGTGCAGCGCTACGCGGCCTTTTTGCAAGGGCGGCAGGATGCGATGCTAAATTCAGTTGGTGGCGGGCGCAAGCTCTACAGCTATCGCCACACCCTGAATGGCTTTGCTGCTGAGTTGACGGCGGCGCAGGCGGCCCAACTGGCCCGCGACCCGGCGGTATTTTCCGTTACGCCCAACGAAAAGGTGCAACTCGAAACTTTCTCTACCCCTGATTTCCTCGGCCTGACAAAGCCAGGAGGTCTGTGGGGCACCCTCGGCGGCCCCGCCAGTGCGGGTGAAGGCGTTATCATCGGCATTCTGGACTCAGGCATCTGGCCGGAGAACCCCAGCTTTGCCGACGATGGCAACTTCCGCTCACTGGCCCGCTGGAAAGGCGAGTGTCTCACTGGCGAAGCGTGGACGGCGGACAATTGTAGCGGCAAGGTGATCGGCGCTCGTCACTACAATGCCACCTGGGGCGGCGACAGTGGGGTGAAAGAACTCTTCCCCTGGGAAGTGAACTCGGCCCGTGACGTGAATGGCCACGGCAGCCACACCGCTAGCACGGCTGGTGGCAACTACAACGTTCCTGCTAGCGCCGAAGGCACCTTCCTTGGCAACATCAGCGGCATGGCACCCCGCGCCCGCATCGCCGTCTACAAGGTCTGTTGGGATGATGGCGCGTCGGGCACATGTGGCACCATAGATAGTGTGGCCGCGATTGAAGACGCCGCCATGGACGGTGTTGATGTGTTGAACTTCTCCATCAGCGGTTCGCGCACCAGCGTCGTTGATCCCGTTGAGTTTGCCTTCCTGCAAGCCTCGGCGGCGGGGGTATTTGTAGCCGCTTCGGCGGGCAACAGCGGCCCTGCTGCTAGCACCGTGGCCCACAACAGCCCCTGGATCACCACCGTTGCCGCCAGCACCCACGACCGCGACTACGTTAGTTCGGTGACTCTGGGGAATGGCGCATCGTATGCCGGGAAGTCGCTGGGGAGCGGCACTGCGGTTGCCCCACTGATAGATGCCACCGCCGCGGGTTTGCCTGGTGCCGACCCGGCGGCAGTGCGGCTCTGCTTTGGTGCCGATGATAACGGCGGCACGCCTGTGCTCGACCCAGCGAAGATCGCCGGGAAGATCGTGATCTGCGACCGCGGTGTTACTGCCCGCGTCAACAAGAGTCTGGCGGTAAAGCAAGCCGGTGGTATCGGCGTGATTATGACCAACGTCTCGCCTAACTCGCTTAATGCCGACTTGCATTTTGTGCCGACGATTCACGTGGCTGACACGGCCCGTGACGCTATCAAAGCCTATGCCGCTACTGCCGGGGCCACTGCCCAGATTGCACCAGGACAGCGCACCGTTGGTGAAGCGCCCTTTATGGCAGCCTTCTCCTCCCGTGGGCCAGCCCTCGCCATCAACGGCAACTTGCTGAAGCCCGACATTACTGCACCTGGTGTGGACGTTTTTGCGGCAGTCGCACCGCCAGGAAACGCAGGCCGTGACTTCGACTTCTACAGTGGTACGTCTATGTCCAGCCCCCACGTGGCCGGGTTGGCGGCACTGCTGAAAGACCTCTATCCGGCCTGGACGCCTTCGATGATCAAGTCGGCCTTGATGACTACCGCATCGCAGGTGACCAACCAGGGCAACCCGATTCGTAACGACACGGGCAGCCCGGCCAACCCCTTCAACTATGGCGCGGGCCATGCCAACCCCAATGGAGCGCAGAACCCAGGGCTGGTGTATGCTGCCCGCACGTCGGATTATGTGGCCTTCCTCTGCGGTCAGCGCCTGCTGAATGACCCACGCTGCCCGCGCATCGCCATTGATGCCAGCAACCTCAACCTGCCCTCCGTGGCGATTAGCAACATGGCGGGCACACAAACGGTGCAGCGCACGGTGACAAACGTGGGCACCAGCAGGGCCACCTACACCGCCTCGGTCAGCGGGCTAGATGGCATTACGGCTACCGTCACGCCCAGCAGCTTGACGTTGAACCCCGGCGAGTCGAAGTCCTTCCAAATCGCGTTTGGCCGCACCACTGCTGCACTCAACACCTACGCCTTTGGTGCGCTGACATGGACGAGTGACGCAACGACCGTGCGCAGCCCACTTGCCATCCGCCCAGTAGCGATTGCCGCCCCCGGCACGGTCACGTCGAACGGCAGTGCCACCACCTACGGCGTGCGTTTTGGCTACAACGGCCCCTTCTCGGCCCAGCCCCGTGGCCTGGTGCCTGCCACCGCCTTCAACGGCACGCTGACGCAATCGGGCAGCCAGTTTGTGCCTGGTGCGCCTGACACAGTTTCGTTCACGGTAGATATTCCTGCTGGAACGGAGTACGCCCGCTTCGCGCTGTTCGATAACGCGACAACGCCGGGGAGTGATCTTGACCTCTTCGTGTTTCGCGGTTCCACCCAGGTGGCTGCCAGCGCAGGCGGCACCTCCGACGAACAGGTGAACCTGGTGAAACCGGCGGCAGGCACCTACACCGTCTGGGTACATGCCTACGCCTTCACTGGTACAAGCACCAGCTTCACCCAGTTCAACTGGGCCGTTACGGCAGCTAGCGCCGGGAACATGGCGGTAAGTGCGCCAGGGAGCGCAACGCTCGGCACCAATGCTTCCGTATCGCTTGCCTTTAGTGGGCTGGCCCCGGCCACCCGCTACCTGGGTACAGTTACCTATCACAACGTGGCCGCCCCAACGGGCTACGACGATGGGCGGATCGGCACCACCCTGGTTGAGGTGAACACACCCTAGTGCATGTGCGATTTTGGATTTACGATTGTCAGATTTCGCATCACAATGCTGTTTCTGCTATCAGTAAAGACAAAAAGGTGGCCTGGACATGTACAGGCTACGAGTGTGAGTAGGGCGTAGATCCTCGTTTGCGAGGTTGGCTTGGCAGCGCGGGCTGGAATTTCCAGTCCGCGCTGTTGTTTTCTGCCGCTGGAGTTGCACGGTACGTCGCTGGTAGAGCGTCCTTGCTCACCTCGGCTAAATAAATTTATATTCATTAAAATAGATGCAAAAGATGCTTGTCTTTTCAGCTGCGCTGTGTTATAACGACATTATTGGCGTATCAGGAAGTACGCCTGTAAAGTGATAGTTTTCGTGAGGAGCTCCCTGCATGCGCTCTCTACCCCAACCATCTCGTTACTTCATTTTCGGTCTCTGGGGTACCGCGCTACTATCGTCAATCGTACCACTGGTGCAACTACAAACGCTGCTTTCCTATTCTCATTTACTTGCAGTCCTCCTCTTTGTGGGGATGGTGGCCTTCACCGATGCGCGGGCCGACCCGGCAGATAATGGGAGGCTGGCCTCGGTATCAACAGCGTTCCTCATTGCTGCCCTCACCTCAATCCACTGGTCCCTGGTGCTGGTCGTCATCATCTTAAGTGCCCTGTGTGTGCAACTCTTTCGCCCGGTGCCCTGGTGGCAGCTGGTAACGCACATATCAGTGC
>JALONX010000561.1 GCA_025454695.1 Chloroflexaceae bacterium | reverse complement strand
GCCCTGATGGAGGCCTGCAAAAAGGCTCCCACTTCACGCAGCAGCGTATCGCCCGCATCGTGGCCAAAGGTGTCGTTGAATTGCTTGAAGTGATCAATATCCAGCATCACCACGCCAATCGGGTAGTGGCTGCGCGAGGCCCGGTGCAGTTCCCGTTCCAGCGATTCTTCCATGTAGCGCCGGTTAAACAGGCCCGTCAGCGGGTCTCGGATGGCCTGATTATGCAATGTTTCCCGCAGCTTGATGTTGGCCAGGCCGAGTGCCACATGGTCAGCCAGGGCCACTGCCAGCCGCCGCTGCGGCTCGCCCAGCTGCGCAGCGGTGGCAGCATCCCCCCCCGCTGGTGCTTGGAGGTGGAGGATGCCAAGGGACTCGCCCTGGGCAATCATTGGCACGCACATGGTACACAACGCCGTATCGGCGTGGAGGTGGCGGCAGAGCGGATCAGGTGTAGTGCAACTCATGACATGGACGCGGCCCCGGCGCAGCGCCCAGCAATCATCCACCAGAAACGAAGTACGCGACAGGTGAAGATCGCCCCAGGTGGTGACGGTTTCGACCAGGTTATGTTTAGCCCGCAGAATACTCAGCGCGCCTGATGTTTCGGGGAACAGCCGCCGGGCAAAGCGGGTGATCACCGCGTAGGCTTCTTCCACCGAACTACAGACCTGCAAAATGTCGCTCAACTCGCTGAGCAGATTCATTTCGCTGTTAAGCTGCTCCAGTTCGGCCACCGAGGCCACCAGCTGGGCGTTGATCTGCTGGAGCGCAGCTTCGGCCTGTTTGTGCCTGGTGACATCGTGCAGCACCAGCGTTGTGATGGTCTCTGTGTCAACATGAAACTGGGCGATGGTAGCTTCCAATGGAAATTCGTCACCCTGTTTGCGCTGCCCAAACCATTCACAGCGGGTTTTGCCGTGGCTTTCGCCGCTGGCCAGCGCCTGGGCCAGCTCCTGCTGGTAGGTTTCGGCCATACGTGCAGGCATTAGCACTGTGAAGGGCTTGCCCAGCGCTTCGCTCACGCTATAGCCAAAAATGCGTTCAGCCCCATGGTTAAACAAGGTAATGCGGCTATGCGCATCAAGCACGACTATGCCATCATCCGACACGCCAATGATGCCACAGAAGAGTTCCTGTGAGCGTCGCAAGGCCAGTTCCGTCTGCTTGTATGCACTGATATTAATGCCGAAGAGTAGGTACGTGGCAAGGCTGCCGTCAGAGTGGTGCTGGTTGGCGCTGCTGAGTTCCAGGGTAATATTGTTGCCGCTTTTTGTTTGTATGGTTAGTTCATAATTTTGCACATCACCCTGGTGCAAGCGCTGCTGAAATTCGTGGGCAGGCTGAGCCAGGCTGCCAGGGCAACAGAGGTGCCACCAGTTGCGGCCAAGCAGTTCATCACGCTGGTAACCCGTCACCAGCTGCACCGTCTCGTTAGCGAAGAGGATTGTACCACTGCTATTCAGTTCGCAAATCAGGGCCGGGCCATGGCCGAGGAGTCGTACCAAACGATTAGCCTGCTCGACAGACAGTTCACGCGGGCGGGTTGAAAGGAGCGTATGCGCAGTGTTCATGTCTAACAGTTCCACAGTGTCGAACTCCATTGTTACGACATTGGTAGCGGTGATTACGGACGGCTCGCCCGTTTGGGGCGGTGAAGTGGTGCCAGATTGCACAGGCGAGGTAGCTCGCATGTATGGGGGTTCTCTTTCCTCACAGCTCGTCGCTGAGATGTATTTTATTTCATCAACTCGGTTTGCCTAGTATATCATAGTGAAACGAGAAATAAAATGAGAATTTGCGTTGTTTGCGCAAGGTGTGCATCATCTTTTGAGCGTTTGACAATCGTTTTGGCTGTATCATAGGCATAGGGCAATTGCGTTCTGCCTGATTCGTACAGCGAGGAAAACTACACCAATGCCGCTACAACAGATTACCGAGCGAGCTTACTATCTGCCTGGCGCAAACAACCTGGGTGTGATCGCCATTGGCGACGGTGGTGCCATTGCGGTTGATACGGGACTGGATAAAGATGTGGGCCGTAACCTACGTAAAGCCCTGGACGAAGCAAAGCTGGTGCTGCGGGCCATCATCAGCACCCACCACCATGCCGACCATATTGGCGGCAACGCCTACTGGACGCGCAACGTGCCCGAGCTGCGCGTGTATGCTCCGCCGCTAGAAGCCAGCCTGATTGCCCACCCCGTGCTGGAGCCGATGTACCTGAACCAGGGTGCGGCCCCGGTGGCGGCCCTGCGCACCCGCTGGCTCATGGCCCAGCCTGCCCCGGTTCATCATGTGGTGGGCGAGCTCGAGGCATTGCAACGGGGCGAGTCGCAGAGTTTAGACATAGCTGGCGTAAACCTGGAGCTGGTGCCACTGCCTGGCCATAGTCCCATGCAAATCGGCGTCGCGGTGGATGGGGTATGTTTTGCCGCCGATGGACTGTTTGGCGCAGCGGTGCTGACCAAGCACGGTGTGCCCTACGCCCACGATGTGGCGGCCCAACTGGCCAGCCTGGAACGGCTAGCTGCACGGGGTGATAGTTGGGTGCTGCCAGGCCACGGCGAACTGTTGACACAGGCACGTGTGGGCGAGGTGCTGGCAGCCAACCGTAGCGCCATCGAACGTTCCAGCGAACTGGTGCTGGCGGCGCTGCACGAGCCGGGCGGCCTGGCAGCGGTGACGGCGCGGGTCATCCGGGCGCTAAACCACCCTGGCGTGGGCGGCATTCCGCAATACGCCATTTTCAGCGGGGCGATTGCAGCCCACCTGAGCTACCTGGAGCAGCAGGGCACAGCAACCGTGGAACTCACTGACGATGGCCTGCTGTGGCGGCACTAAGGGGCGGTGAAGACGGAGCAGAGGCTGACATAACAGAGTGGTCTTGCCAAATTTAAACGGCCAAAGCGTTTATAGGAATGAAGAACAGTGTAGTGGCGCGTTTGCGTTGCGGACTTTGCGGACTTTGCGGCTCTGCAAGGAGTGGCGGGGAGGGAGGGATTCGAACCCTCGTGGGCTTTCATACCCAACTCGTTTTCGAGACGAGCACGTTCAACCGCTCCGTCACCTCCCCAACGCCAGCATTATACGGTGAAGCGCCGCCACGCGCAAGCGGCATCATTCACCGCAGAAACGCGAAGGGCGCGGAGTACACAGCAATTTCACCGCGGAGACGCGGAGAGCGCGGAGTAAAAAGTAGACTCGGCAAATCTCCGTGTCCTCTGTGTCCCCTTCGACCCTTCGGCAAGCTCAGGGCAGGCTCTGTGGCAAAAAAAGGAGTACAACGATGAAACCGTGTTTTCTGCTGAACCGGGTGTTGTTGCGGTTCGATGACGGCAGCCAGGCCATCCATGGCAACCTCTCCGCTGTCGTAGTGGACTCACAGGGCAACCTGTGGCTCGGCTCAGATGAAGGGGCGAATGTTGAGCGGCTGACGCTGGAAGAGCCGTCGGTCTATGGGCATCACGAGCCATTTTACCTGGGCGACTACATTCCGCTTTTCGACCCGCAGGGCGAGGTGGACATTGAGGGCATGGCCTATAGCAACCACTACCTCTGGCTCACCGGTTCGCATAGCAGCAAACGCAAGCGGGCCAAGGGCAAAACCCAGGAGCGCGACTTGCAGCGGCTGGCCACGCTTGAAACCGAACCAAACCGCTACATCCTGGCCCGCATTCCGCTGGTGCATGGCGAGCTGCACAAAACTTGCCCCCACCCCGATGACCCATCGCGCCAGCTGAGCGCCGCCTGCCTGCAAAAAACAGCGGCGCAGAATATCCTGATTGAGGCGCTAAAAGACGATGTTCACCTTGGCCCATTTCTCACCTTCCCACTACCCAGCAAAGAGAACGGCTTCGACATTGAAGGGCTGGCGGTGTACCAGGATCGGGTGTTTCTGGGCTTTCGCGGGCCAGTGCTGCGGGGCTGGGCCATCATCCTCGAAATTGCTCTGGCCGAAACCGAGCCGGGTGGGCTGACGCTGCAAGCTCTGGGCGACAAGGGCCAGCGCTACAAAAAACATTTTGTGGATTTGCGCGGGCTAGGCATACGCGAACTTACCATGCAGGGGCAAGACCTGATCATCCTGGCCGGGCCGACGATGACGCTGGCCGGGGCGATGCAAATCTACCGCCTGAAGCACCCCACCAGCCTGCCTGGCGACAGCCTCAGCGGGCGCATGGCCGAGGGGCTGGAACTGGTGGGCGACCTGCCCTGGGCCAATGGGGTGGACAATGCCGAAGGCTTGACGCTTTTTCCGTCGCTGGCCGGGCAGCAGGGCCTGCTGGTGGTGTATGACACGCCCGACCCGCTGCGCCATCCCTTCCCCAATACCGTCTACGGCGATGTGTTTTTGCTGCCGTAAGCTCCTTTTTGAACATGCTCTCACAAAGGCACGAAGGCACAAAGAACTGTAGATGAATACACCTTTGCCGCCCTTTATGGCTTTGTGAGAGTCAAGAAACAACCGTCTCAGATGGCTTTTCGGCAGATGCAAAGCTGGCAGAGAAAACCAGAAAACTAGAGCTTATATGAATTTGGGGGGGGACATTTCATCGGTGTAATTCTTTATCATCTGTGGGCAACAAACGGGCGTTGCCCACGCTTTGGTCGTGCTACGCACTTGATTGACGCTTCAAGCTTCTTGCGTTAGAATCGCCTCATCTCCGCATGCTGTTGAAGAGGCGCATATGTCAACTCGAGACCTGATCGGGCTGGTCATCTCCTACGCCTATGCCTCCGGGCTGCTGGTGCTGGCAGAGGTGATTCGACGCTG
>JALONX010000560.1 GCA_025454695.1 Chloroflexaceae bacterium | reverse complement strand
CACGCTCACATGGTTGAGCGAGTCGCGTAACAAAAAATCGGTCACGATTGACCTGCATCGCCCCGAAGGAGTCGAACTGTTTAAGCAGCTGATCGCCAAGACCGACGTGCTGTGCGAAAACTTTCGTCCTGGCACGCTGGAAAAGTGGGGCCTGGGCTGGGAAACGCTCCGCACCTTGAATCCACGTCTGATAATGCTGCGGGTGACGGGCTACGGCCAGACTGGCCCCTACAAAGACCGGCCCGGCTTTGCCCGCGTGGCCCATGCCGTCGGCGGCATTGCCTATCTGGCGGGCATGCCCCGTGGCACCCCGGTGACGCCCGGCTCCACCACGCTCGCCGACTATATGACGGGGATCTATGGCTGCCTGGGTGTGCTGATGGCTCTGCGCCATCGCGAACGTACTGGTTGCGGTCAGTTTATAGACGCGGCTCTCTATGAGTCCGTGTTTCGCTGCACCGATGAACTGGTGCCTGCCTTTGGCATGTATCAAAAGGTGCGCGAGCGGCATGGCCCCAATTATAACGAATTCGCCTGCCCCTTTGGCCACTTCCCCACTAGAGACGGTAAATGGGTGGCCATTGCATGTACCACGGACAAACTGTTCGCCCGCCTGGCCCAGGCCATGGGCCGCCCCGAACTGGCCTCCTCCAGCACCTACGGCGACCAGCGCATCCGCCTGCAACACGCCTCGGATGTAAACGAGATTGTGCGCGACTGGTGTGGTGCCCTGTCCCGCGAGGAAGTTTTGAAGCGCTGCACCACCTACGATGCCCCGGTTGGCCCGCTCAACACCATCGCCGACATCTTTGCCGACCGGCAGTTCCATGCCCGCCGCAACCTGGTGGCCATGGACGAAGAGGTCACTGGCGAAACCATCATCATCCCCAATGTGGTGCCCCAGCTCTCCGAGTCGCCCGGCCAGATTCGCCACCTTGGCCCGCAGCTGGGCGAACACACCGCCAGCGTGCTGAGCGAACTGCTCGGCATGAACGAGCAGGAGATTGAGGAGTTGCGGACAAAGAGAGTCATTTAGCGAGGGGTTAGGAATGAGGGGTTAGGGGTTAGGGGTTAGCTTCACTGCTTTACAATGACTTCAATGATCTTAACCCTTAACCCCTAACCCCTAACCCTTAATCCTTAACCCAATTCCACATGGGAGATATACCGTGCAAGGTATTCTAGCTGGTTTGCGCGTGGTTGAGGGATCGGCCTTTGTGGCTGCGCCGCTGGGTGGGACGACCCTGGCCCAGCTGGGAGCTGATGTCATCCGCTTTGACCCGATTGGCGGTGGGCTAGACTACCGCCGCTGGCCCGTGGCTCCTGGCGGCCAGAGCCTCTTCTGGGCCGGGCTGAACAAGGGCAAGCGCTCGATTGCGGTAGACATTCGCAAGCCCCAGGGCCAGGAGTTGCTCACCCGCCTGATCTGTGCGCCGGGCGAAAACGCCGGGCTGTTCAGCACCAACTTCCCCGCTCGGGGCTGGCTGAGCTACGAGTCGCTCAAGGCCCATCGCCCTGATCTCATCATGGTCAACCTGTTGGGGCGGCGCGACGGCGCTTCCGAAGTGGATTACACCGTGAATCCGCAGCTGGGCACGCCCACCTTTACCGGCCACACCAACTCGCCCGACCCGGTGAACCATGTGCTGCCCGCCTGGGACTTGATCGCTGGGCAGATGATTGCCGTGAGTCTGCTGGCCGCCGAGCGCCACCGCCGCCTGCACGGCGCGGGCCAGCTGGTGACCCTGGCGCTCAAAGATATTGGCCTGGCGATGATGGCCCACCTCGGCTTTGTGGCCGAAGTGATGGTGAACGACAGCGACCGACCTAAACAGGGCAACTACCTCTATGGCGCATTTGGGCGCGACTTTGAAACCCTGGACGGCAAGCGGGCCATGGTAGTGGGACTCACCGACTTGCAATGGAGCTGCCTGGGCAAAGCCACCGGCCTCGGCGAGCAGTTTGCGGCCCTGGCCACGCGCCTTGGCCTGGATTTCGCGGCGGAAGGGGATCGCTTCCGTGCCCGCCACGAGATCGCCGCGCTGCTGGAACCCTGGTTCCGCGCCCGCACCCTGGCCGAGGTGGCTGCGGCCTTTGAGGCCAACCGGGTGACCTGGGGGCCATACCGCAGCATGCGCGAAGCCTTGCAACACGACCCCGACTTCTCGACCGCCAACCCCATGCTGCACATGGTGGAACAACCCGGCATTGGCAGCTACCTTGTGCCCGCCGCGCCCATGTACTTCAGCCAGGCGGCCCACTTGCCCCCGGCTCCCGCCCCACGCCTGGGCCAGCACACCGACGAGATTCTGCTCGACATCCTGGGACTCACGGAGCGGGAAGTGGGCAAACTGCATGATGATGGCATTGTAGCCGGGCCAGAAAAGTAAAGTATGAACGATGAATGATGAATGATGAAGACTCATTGTAAGCGTTGTTTTTCATACTTCATACCTCATCCTTCATAATTCACAACAAGGAGATTGACGCTATGAAAGCTCCCCTCCATTTCTACAAACCGCTGGCGGCGGGTGCGCCGGAGCCGCTGCGGGAACTGCCGGTGCGCCCGGAGCGGGTGGTGCATTTCTTCCCGCCCCACCTGGAAAAGATTCGGGCTAAAATCCCCGAAACCACCCGCCAGGTTGATGTGCTGTGCGGCAACCTGGAAGACGCCATTCCGGTGGAGGTGAAAGAAGCCGCCCGCCACGGCTTTATCGAGGTGGCCCGCAACAACGAGTTTGGCGACACGGCCCTCTGGATTCGCGTGAATGCGCTCAACAGCCCCTGGTTTCTTGATGATATGACCGAACTGGTGCGCGAGGCAGGCAACAAGATTGACGTGGTGATGATCCCCAAGGTGGAGGGAGCCTGGGATATTCATTTTGTGGATCAGTATCTGGCGCTGCTGGAAGCGAAATACGGCGTCACAAAGCCTATCCTCATTCATGCCCTGCTAGAAACGGCCCAGGGTGTGATGAACGTGGAACAGATCGCCGGGGCCAGCCCCCGCATGCACGGTATGAGCCTGGGGCCTGCCGACCTGGCCGCTTCCCGTGGCATGAAGACCACCCGCGTTGGCGGTGGCCACCCCTTCTACGGCGTGCTGGCCGACCCGCAGGAGGGCGTGGAAACGCGGGCCTTTGTGCAACAGGATTTGTGGCATTACACCGTCGCCCGTATGGTAGACGCCTGCGTGGCCCACGGCATTCGGGCCTTCTACGGCCCCTTCGGCGATTTGAAGGACGAAGCCGCCTGTGAGTCCCAGTTTCGCAATGCCTTTCTGATGGGCTGCACCGGCGCATGGTCGCTAGCCCCCAACCAGATTGCCATTGCCAAACGGGTTTTTAGCCCCGACGTGAACGAGGTGCTGTTTGCCAAACGCATCCTTGAGGCCATGCCCGACGGCAGCGGCGTAGCCATGATTGACGGCAAAATGCAGGACGACGCCACATGGAAACAGGCCAAAGTCATTGTTGACCTGGCCCGCCTGGTGGCCAGGAAAGACCCCGACCTGGCACGGGCCTATGGCTTTGAATAAGATGAGTGAGTAGAGATTAAAGATTAGAGAGTAGCGATTAGCGATTGGAACATGGAAGGAGCCATTGCTACTCTCCAATCTCTAATCGCCAATCCCTATTCAGCCCCGAAAGGGATGCAATGAGCAACAAAACAAACCCTGGGAACTTTTTTGAAGATTTTCGGCTGGGGCAGGAGCTGGTGCATGCCACACCCCGCACGGTGACGGCGGGCGATGTGGCGCTGTACACCGCCCTTTACGGCGGGCGCTTTGCCCTGGCCTCCTCCGATGTGTTTGCCGCCGAACTGGGGCTGGAGCGCGCCCCGGTGGATAGTATGCTGGCTTTTCACATCGTTTTTGGCAAAACCGTGGCCGACATTTCGCTCAATGCGATTGCCAACCTGGGCTATGCGGGCGGGCGTTTTGGTGCCCCGGTCTACCCCGGCGACACCCTTTCGACCACCTCTACCGTGACGGGCCTGAAGCAGAACAAGGACGGCAAAACTGGCGTGGTCTACGTCCATTCCACCGGCGTCAACCAGCATGGCGCGGTGGTGATTGACTATAGCCGCTGGGTGATGGTGCGTAAGCGCAACCTGGATGCGCCCGCCCCCGAAACCCATGTGCCCGAACTGCCCGAGGCGGTGCAACCAGCTGATCTGACGGTGCCGTTTGCGGTGCAGCCGGGGCGCTACAACACGGCCCAGGCTGGCAGCCCGCACCTGTGGGATGATTACGCTCCCGGCGAGCGGATTGACCATGTGGATGGAATAACGATTGAAGAGGCTGACCATATGCTGGCGGCGCGGCTCTACCAGAACACGGCGCGGGTGCATTTTAACCAGCATGTGGAGAAGGAGGGCCGTTTCGGGCGGCGCATCGTCTACGGCGGGCATATCATCAGCCTGGCCCGTTCGCTCTCGTTTAACGGCCTGGCCAACGGCTTGAGCATTGCTGCGATCAATGGCGGGCGGCACACCAACCCGGCCTTTGCGGGCGACACGATCTACGCCTGGTCGGAGATTCTGGAGCGGCAGGAGTTGCCAGGGCGCGTTGATGTGGGGGCGCTGCGCGTGCGCACCGTCGCCACCAAAGACCGCCCCTGCCACGACTTCCCGTACCAGGATGGCGAAGGCCGCTACGACCCGGCGGTGGTGCTAGACTTCGACTACACGCTGCTGATGCCGAGGCGGGCGGGGTGATCTTCGACTGCCCGCCCATACTGCGGTTCATTGATTGCAATGCGCCATCGTTACCGCGCCCAGT
>JALONX010000559.1 GCA_025454695.1 Chloroflexaceae bacterium | reverse complement strand
CCTACGTCAGCGAATACATACCCGATCTACGCGAGTCGCTTATCAACGAGCTGCGCACCAGGTTCAACGAAACAACGGACACTGGCATGGCTGCCTACCTGGTAAACGCGCTTTGTGGCATGTGGGTGAAAGAGATTTACAACGACGTGATGGTCGCCTACCGAGCCGGGCGGATTGACCAGAAGGTGCTGCGGGCGGCCACGGTGCGCCAGGTCTTACTGGGGCCATCCAAACCCAACCTATCCGATGTGCAGCTGTCGTTTTGGGAGCGCTACGACACCCACGGCCCCTTTGAAGACGACACCCAGTAACCCATGCGCCCACGTACCCACCTGCTGACCTCGGCCCTGCTCGCCCTGGCCTGTTACCCCCGCTCGCCCCGCAAGGCCGCCCTGCTCACAGCCGGTGGGGTGCTGCTCGACCTGGATCACCTGCTGATGTATGGCCTGCGCACCGGCGACTGGAGCGTGACCGGCGCGTTGACCTACAACCGCTACCGCAACAAGCCGGTGCGCCGGGGCGACACGCGCCCGCGCTACGGGTCGCTTCGTTCCTGGCTCCACAACCCGCTGCTGCTGCTGGCCTACGCTGCCCTGGCCTGGCGCATACAATCTACGCGGCCCGTGGCGCTAGGTCTTACCCTGCACCTGCTGCTCGATAGTTTGCCGTTGCCCTGGTACTGGCTGGCGCTGGCCCGCACCCGCCAGTGCGCATGGTGTGGCCAGCAGGCCCGCCTGAAGATACGCCACCTGAGCGACGAGGAAGGTTTGCACAATATCAACCAGCGTTTTGTGCTGGTCTGCGAACGCTGCCTGAAGCAGCCCCTGCCAATGTGAAACGGGAGGCGTACTTCGTAATCCGTAATCGGTAATCCGTGAAACGTGAGGCGTAATCCCACTCAATCCGCACTCGGCACTCGGCACTCGGCACTCTCCTAGATTGGCGGCGTAGCGCAAGTGGTGCTACACTGAGTTCTGTGGCTTTAAGCAGCAACATTTGCAGTGATGTGTATACATCATCATGTATACTTCATAATTTCAGGCTATGGAAGACGAAGAACCATTAGACGAACTAGAAACGCCCGCCCAGGAACTGGCCCGCCTGGCCGCAGAAACGGTGCAGGCGCAGGCCGAAGCGCCCGACCCGGCGGCGGCCCGTACCCGCTGCCAGCGCGTGCTTGACATGTATGCACGAGGCGACCTGCTGGAAGGGCGGGACTATTTTCATGCGGCATGGGTGTTGCTGTTTGGCGAAACACCAGCCCACTACGAACTGTCGCGCACGTTCGCCCGCCGCGCCACCGAGCTTGGTGATGAGCGGGGCTGGACGGTAGTTGCGATGGCCTGGGATCGGGCGTTGGTGAAGAGTGGCAAGCCGCAGCGGTTTGGCACGCAGATTGTGAAACAGGGAGGGCGCTGGTCGTTGGGCCAGGTGGACGAGCGGGTGACTGACACCGAGCGAGCGATGTATGGCGTTCCGCCGCTGTTTGTGCAGCAGCAGCGCGCCCAGGAACGGCAACGGCAGGAAGACCTGGAGGAGTAACCGCAGGTATGGCGAAGCGCCATGTGCTGGTTGCAACCCTGCCATAAAAGCTTCAGAAGGCGCGCCTTACGTTCTGCCGTCGTTTGCGCTGCCCTCGTCAGAGAATTGCAGGCCCTGGTAAAGCGTCTGCAACAGGTCGCGCAGTTGCTGCACCTCATTGCCTGACAGCGAACGCATGCGGCGGCGCACGCTGGCCGTGTGGGTGGGCCGCAAATGCTGCAACTTCTCGGCTCCTGCACGCGTCAGGCAGATCAGGCTCACGCGCCGATCCTGCGGGTCAGGTCGCCGCTCTACCAAACCTTTGGAAATAAGCCGATCCACAATCCCCGTCAGGTTGCTGTTGTCGCAAAGCATGCGGCTGCTAATTTCGCTCAGCGGCACCCCTTCCAGGGTTGCATGGCTCAGAATCGCAAACTGCGGC
Source organism: Chloroflexaceae bacterium (assembly GCA_025454695.1). GTDB lineage: Bacteria > Chloroflexota > Chloroflexia > Chloroflexales > Chloroflexaceae > JALONX01. The sequence goes on along the minus strand of JALONX010000559.1, from coordinate 2,825 downwards.
ACAGTCAGGTCTTCGCTGCGCAGATCATAACGGTTATAGGTTTCGAGTAACGAATTAATCTGCTTGAGGAGTGTGTAGGCTTCAAGCTCCGGCTGATGAAAAATGCCCTCTCCACTCTGCTGTGGTGTGGTCATCGTTTTGGTATTCCAGGCACCCTCTGGTGCATGTGTAGCGTATGGCCGATGAGCACATCTGGGGCAGTGCAGTGTTGCCCACATATGACGAGCCTGGATGCATCCAATGAAACGATAGCAATGGATTTTACTAAATTTTACTATCGTAATGCGCTCATTTTGACTATAGCATGAATAAGGTAGAGAAGTCAATGCTTTGCAAAGAAATTGCAATGAAATTCTCATTTTTTGCACCATTCGCCGAGAGCGCCAAGAAATGGTATAGTTATTTTACAAGGCGCATGGCAACACAAGGAACTCTATGTGAACGTTTCAGTTACACCTCGTTATGATCGAATCGTCTCGTTAGTTTTTGTGGTGATCATTGGCCTGGCCGTGATCTTCCTGATTGACGTAAACCCAAATATTCTGCGGGCACGGCTTGGCGGCGACCTGCCGATCATCACCGTCTCGTGGCTGTTGATTGCCTCGCTGGTGATGATCACCAGTGCCGGGGCCGATTTGCTGGCCCGGTCGCACCCGCAGATGCAGACGCGAGCGCTGCCTGTGCTGAACCTGGGGTTTGTTGCTTTTGAACTAGCTCCAGCTTTCTGGATTCTGCCTTCGTTCAGCGTCGTCAGTTCGTTTGCTTTTTTTCGCCTTTTTAACAACCTGCTGCCGGGCACGGCCTTTGTGTTTGCCCTTGGGGCCGCCGGTGGCTTGCTGCTGCTGGTGCTCACCGCCCAGCACTATGCGCTAGAGCGCGATACGACGCGGAGCCAGCAAGCCCGTTTGCTGCTTCAGATTGTGGCCTTTCTGCTGGCCTTTGGCATTTTCTGCGCCATCTTTTTTGCCCGTCTGCGCACCGTCTATGCCGCTCCACTCATCGGTGCTTCGGCCACCGCGCTGGCCTACGCCCTGTTTCAACTGTCGCCCCGGCGTGGACAGTTCGGTATGGCGCTGCTTGTTGGCCTGATCCTTGCAGAAACGATCTGGGCATTGAACTACTGGGCGACCACCTTCTTGCTGGGTGGCCTGGTGTTGCTGATCATCTTCTATGTGCTGGTGAGTCTGTTGCAGCACCACATGGAAGGTACCTTGCAACGCCGCCTACTGGTTGAATATAGCCTGGTGGGCAGCGGGGTGCTGGTGGCCGTGGCAGCCGTGACACTTTTGTAAATCGGGTTGCCTTCGGCTGGTCTTTCTGCTACACTAGATATGCGCGTTTTTTCCCCTATCGAGCCGGTTGCCCAGGACGGTTGACCCTGGGTTGGTAGCGCGTTCACGTTGTGAGGATGCCGTGTCCCAAACTGGTGAACAGCCCAACACACACACCTTGGCCCTGGTTTTTGCTGGCTACCGCTGGGCTGGCTTGCTTGTAGGTGGGCTGGCCGGGGTGGTGCCTGCATTTGTCGGTGGGCCGTTTAATGTCCGCATGCTCTGGCTGCTAGCACTGGCCGCTGTGTTGTGCTTGCTTGCTACCGCCGTGGCCAAACCCTACGTGCAACTGGCGCAACGCCGCCCCCAGCTCCTGAGTCTCGACCTGGTGTTAAGTGTAGCGCTGCTGTGGGCCAGTGATGGCGCCCTCATTCCGCTCTTTCCATTTGCAACCGGTTCGCTGGTGCTGCCCGCCATGCTGTTTGGCTGGCGCGGTGCGCTGGCTGCTGCCGGTGCGTTTACTCTGCTCGATCAGGCAACGTTGCTGAATGTTGGTGGTAGCCTGCTCCACGGTGTAACACTGCCCCACCTTAGCCGCTTTCTGCTGCCACCTGGGTTGGCGCTCCTCTGTTTTGGCTTGCTGCACTTCTGGCATTACGTGAACAAAGAGCGCATCACTACCACTAGTTCCGTTCCGCCATTGCCCTTTGCCTCGGTCTCGTCGCTGCGCGACTCAGACGGACTCGCGGCGGTGAAACGGCTGGCAACCCCCACTGGCCAGACGGAACGCAACCGCGATGAACCAGCGCCAGAGGTGCCGGTGCTGCGGCGCTTTGCCGCCAGCTATGCCCCAGTTGGGCAGCGTGCGCCCGACCTGCCCCAGGTGGTGCATGACCAGGGCGTGCGCACCGGAGTTGACCTGACCACGGCGTTAGGCCACATGGCCACAAACTTTAAACACACCCACGGCATTGATGTTCAGCTGACAACACTGGGGCCAAAGCAACCGCTGGCTACTGCCTACCACAGCGTGCTATTGCGGCTGGCCCAGGAAGCGCTCAGCAATGTGCAACACCACGCCCACGCCCAGGCCGCCCTGCTGAGCCTGCGCTTCGAGCCGAAAAGCGTGACGCTGACTGTGCAAGACGATGGTGTGGGCCTGCTCGACGGCACCTACGAACGGCCCGGCGTCCACGCGCTGCGGGCCATGCGCTACCGCCTGGCCGAACTTGATGGCCAACTCGACGTGTTTGAGGGCGAAAGCGGCGGCGTGACGGTGCGCGGCACCCTGCCGCTGGAGTAGGGCTTTTTACCGCGAAGGCCGCAGAGCACGCAGTGTTTTCCTGTCGCCGCCGAGATAGCGAGTTTTTGTACGCTTCTGTGTTGATGTTTCCCCACCTGATTCTCTTCCTCATAGCTTAGTACGCCGTCAACGAAGTTTCTTGTGTTTCCAGGTCAACACGCTTATGAAGATTAAAAATCAAATTCGGTATAGCCCGCAAAGGCGGGCTTCGCAGCTCCCAGCCGCGCCCTTTAGGGCTACGGCCAGCGCAT
>JALONX010000558.1 GCA_025454695.1 Chloroflexaceae bacterium | reverse complement strand
CAGCGTGCGGTGAGTCTGTTCGCGCCAGGGTTCCAGGGCCAGCAATCGGCGGGCAGCAGCAATACCCTGGGCGGGGCGGTTCTGGGCCAGGGCCAGGTTGGCCAGCAGTTCCAGTGCTTCGAGCAGCAGGTGGTGTAGGCGTTGCTGTTCCACCAGCAGCCATTCTTCAAAATGAGGCGCATCGCGCAGCACAAAGCCTTCCAACAATTCACCCCGATACAGCTCCACTGCTGCTTCCAGGGCTTCCATGTCGTTCTGGCTGCGGCCCCGCTCCACCGCGCCAATAAACGCCTGCACATCCAGTTCCACACGTGGCGCTTCGGGGAGCCAGACTTGCTGGGCATCAAGACTTAGAAATGGCCGCAGCAGGGTCAGGTCACGCAGGGCATTGTTGAGATGTTGGCGAGCTTGCTGTTCGGAGGCGTCGTCGCCCGTCAGTCGAGCGGCCAGTGCCGAACGCAAATGGGGCCGCCCGGTGAGGGCGAGATAGGCTAGCAAGGCCAGGGTACGGCGGCGCGTAAACTGAAGCGGAATGTTGTTGAGTGCAATAATAGGCTTACCTAGCAGGGTCAGGCGCAGCTCGTTATTCTGCTTCATACCTTTACCTTGCATACACTGTGACTGCCAGCAACAATGGTGGTTGACCACTTTTTGACATAGCCCAGGTCTACAATATCACAAGAAAGGTGTGCTGTCTGTCCGGTTTTTCCGGTCATGCTTGTCTTGCCTCTGGCCTGAATGATTAAAGCCTCAACAATAGGGCAGCTTCCCGAGCCACGCAGGAAAGCACTGGCGGCCACCATACAAAGAAAAGCAAGGTTATTGCGGCGCGCGCCAGGTTCCCAAGCTACCTGGGAATCCACTAGCAGCCGCCTTCAACGGCCGGTAACAAACGCACGGCCTTTATCTATAAGCACACGCTTTAAAGCGGTTTTGGAGCGTTCATATCTCGCAAAACCGCTTTTTCGTGTAAACTTCGGTGCCTGCATTGTACGCCAGCACGAATTATGAGCGATCTTTTCGTCAACACACTCCGTTGCTTTTGGGACGGCGATCCTGTTTGTCATATGGACAACAACATAGACGAGGAGACTTCAGGAAAAGTCACAAGTACGCAATTGTATTCCTGACCAGCCATCCGTTGAGGTTGTAGGTATGTCTTTGTATATCGAAACGTTTTTGCTTCACCAGCTGATTGATGATCTTGCCCACGCCGTCAAACCCTTGATGGAGCGCAATCGTAATACATTTCAGGTGCGTTATCACCAGAAACCGGTCAGCATGCACAGCGATGCCACCAGGCTACGCCAGATACTCTTTCAGCTGTTGAGCAATGCCGCCCGCTTCACCACCAATGGGAGTGTGGTACTGCTGGTAGACATGCGTCAGCCCATGTCCGAAAGCGGTGCTGCTCCGGCGGTGGTTATGAGCATCAGCGACACTGGGATTGGGATGACGGCGGAACGTGTGAGGCTGCTGTTTCAGCATGACAGCCATATACTGGATGAGCACACCAACCAGGCCAGCGGCCCTGGCCAGGGCCTGCTGGTGAGTCGGCGGCTGGCGCACCTGCTCGGCGGCACCATCACAATAACGAGCAGCCCTGGCCAGGGCACCACCGTAACCCTCACTATCCCCACCCAGCTGGCGCAAACCGTGCCGCCCACCCCGGGCCTGGCTGCGGGTGGGCCAAAGTCCATGCCCGAGCGGTTTCCTGTGCTGCTGAGCAGCCCCCAACGAGCGGCGGCTCGCGGGCGGCGGGTACTCGTTGTTGAAGACAACGCCCTCAACCAGCGCCTGCTGCGGCTGATGCTGGAACGACTTGGCTACACCGTAGATGTGGTGGGCAATGGCCGGGAAGCACTCGCTGCCCTGGGACTCAAAACCTACGATGTAGTTTTGATGGATCTGGACATGCCGCTGCTCGATGGGCTGGAAACAACCCGACGCATTCGGGCCGACACGACCATAGGCCCACAACCCTGTATTATTGTTGTAACCGGCTATAACAGCGCAGAAGATCGGGCGGCGTGCCTGCATGTGGGGGCAAATGATGTGCTGGCCAAACCCTTTACACCGATGGCTCTGGCTAGCATAATGCTGAGCAACCTGGCTAACCCTGCCGACGCGCAGGGTGGGCGGGTGGTGCCAACGGGGTAGGCTCGAACGAGGAACTACGTAATCCGTAATGCATCATCGTTCTCAAATAACAGGACTTACGCGGTGAGGGTGTGGGAGCGGCTGCGCCGCTCCCACACCCTCACCGCGTAACTCGTGTCAAATAACTGATTACGCACGAGAAATCACTTGACTGAATGGATCGGCTTGTTGCGTAGGCCGTCGCGGCCATGTTCCAGGCTCAGTTCGCCCCGAGGCTGGCTGCGCAGGTGGCTGGGCACCTGGTCGCCCACAGGCCCTTTGCTGACGGTGATCCCGCCGTCTACCTCCCAGATTGCCCCTGTCACATAGCTCGCTTCATCGGAGGCGAGAAAGGCGAAGACGTTAGCCACTTCCTCGGGTGTGCCCAGGCGGCCCAGCGGCGTGGCCTGGATGTTCATCTTCTCCATCTGCCTGTCCATGGGGCTGGTGCTGGCGTGAGTCCAGGCCGTATCAATCGGGCCGGGGGCCACCACGTTGGCCCGCACGCCATGCCTGGCCTGTTCCACCGCCACACCCTTCATAAAGGCATGAATGAAACCCTTGGTGCCACCGTAGGGCGTGTTGTGGGCAATGCCGATGCTACCCGACTCGGAGCCGGTGGAAATGATGGTGCCCCGGCTGCGTTGCAAGTGTGGCAGGGCGTACCTCGTCATCAGAAACACCGAGCGAATATTGGTCAGCACGGTGCGGTCGAAATCGTCCACCGGGTAGTCCTGGGTCTCACCCGTCACCAGAAACACGCCTGCATTGTTGATGAGAATATCGAGGCGTCCGTAGGTGTCCAGAGCGGCCTGCACGCAGATGGGTGCAAACGGCTCCCGCGACACATCGCCAGCGTAGCCAATGGCCGTGCCACCCCGCCGCCGGATGCTGGCCACCACATCGTCAATCGGGTCGTCTGGCAGCCCGTTGACCACAATTTTGGCCCCCTCGCGAGCGAATTTGTGGGCTATCGCCTCACCAATGCCCGTGGCCGCCCCGGTGATAATCGCCACCTTGTTTTCGAGCAAACCTGTCATGTGAGTCTCCTAAAGAATGTCTGAAAGGCTCTCGCAAAGCCTGCCCTGAGTTCACCGAAGGGGCGCAAAGACGCAAAGAACGTGCAGATGTATGATGTCCCCAACATTGTGTGTACGTTGCAGGAGCGCCAAAAAGAGCCTTTGCAGACAGCTTCTGTACAAATGAATTAGACCTCTTAATCGGTTGCAAGTCGTATGCCGGGAGATGCAGGCACACGGCGTATCAGCGACCGCGATACAATGGGCAGCGTTGTGGTTGCCTGGTGAATCATTGGGCGCAGGTCACCGACCGCGCCCTCACCCGTATTTGAATTGTTTTTTCAGCACACAGCACGTTTCACGCAGCACGCAGTACCCTTCGCCTACGCTCAGGGCAGGCACAGCACGTTTCACGTTCCAGGTTCTCGGTTCTCCGTCCTTACTTTTTACATATGATACACACTTCGTGCTTGACATTGCTAGTGTCCGGGTGTATAGTGCGGTTGTGAAGCGGTTCACGTTTAGCTTGTATGTGCGGTTGCCCAGCACTGGGTAGGGCAACGGCGCACCTGGAAGGAGCAGCACCCGGCCCTGCACGCCCGCTCCAGCATCTGAGTCCGCAGGGAAAGGTTTCCAACGGTTATGGAAGACTACCATTTGTGCGGTAGCACGAGTATTATTCAACCACGCTGTTCTCCACAGCCCCCGGTGCTGAGGTTGGCCCTGGTCTGCCGTAGGTAGAAACCACGGGCCGTTTTCCAGTGAGCGCGTGTTGCGCCTTCTGGCCCCCTGCACCCCGGTGCTGGGGGTTTTTGTGTGTCACTACACCTCGCAGGAGGCGTTATGCTTTTTCTAACCTCCATTCTCGATCAGCCGGTGAAGGGCAAAACCGGCGAAGTTATCGGGAAACTTGACGATATTATTGTGCGCATGGATGACGAGCGCTACCCGCCCATTGCCGGGCTGGTGGTGCGCGACCGACGGCGCTTTTTTGTGCCCGCCAGCCACCTCGAATCGATCAACGGCTTCACCAAGCTGGCTTCTTCCACGGTTGACCTGCAACCCTTTACCCGGCGCGATGGTGAGGTGTTGCTGCGGACGGACGTACTTGACCACCAGATTATTGACATCACCGGGCGACGGATTGTGCGGGTAAATGACGTGCAGCTAGCTCAGGTGGAAGGGCAGTATCGCACGGTTGGGGTAGACATTAGCCCGCAGGCCCTGCTGCGCCGCCTGGGGCCAAAGCCGCTGGCGGGGCGCATTGTGGGACGGCAAGTGGTAGATTGGGATGAGGTGCAATACCTGGCCAGCGCCGCCCCGGTGCAGCTCAAAATGTCATATGAGAAACTGGCCGACCTGCACCCGGTAGACCTGGCCCGGATTGTGGACACCCTTTCCTACCGTGAGAGTGCCGAAATTATTACCCACCTGGATGATGAGACCGCCGCCGAAACGCTGGAAGAGGTGAGCGACGAACGAGTCGCCGACATTCTGGAAGGGCTAGACCAGGAGCGGGCCGCCGATATTCTGGAGGAGATGGAACCGAGCGCCGCCGCCGACGCGCTGGAAGACCTGGACGAGGAGCTGTCGGAGCAGATTCTTTCGCGCATGGAGCCGGAAGAGGCCGCC
>JALONX010000557.1 GCA_025454695.1 Chloroflexaceae bacterium | reverse complement strand
CCCGGGCCAAGGTAGACGGTGTTGCCAAAGACGCGCAGGTTCTCCACCCGCCCCTTCAGCCCCACAAAGCGCATGCTCAGGTTCTCCACCACGTTGTTAAACACGGTCAAATTCTGAATGCGCGTGTTTGAGTCGCCGTAGTTTTGTAGTGCCGTCCAGGTGTTGCGGAACCAGTTGTGGTCAAACACCATCTTGTCGGTGCCCACTTCCACGCTGTAGGTGTTGTTTTTCATGTCGAACATGTTGTGGTGGACGTGGATGCTGTAGGGCACGGCGTCGTAGCGCGGCTCGTTGCCGCCCATCAGCGAGATGGTCTGGCGGAAGCGACTGTGGCTGATTTCCACCAGTTCGGCGTAGCCGCCGTGGATCTCCATGTCGAAGTTGCCTGGCCCCGGCCCCATCCAGGATTGGAAGGGGTGCATGTCCAGGTCAAGGTTGTTGAAGCGCACCCGCGACAGGTTTGCAGCCTTAATGCCGTAGCCCCGCAGGTCGGTCGTTTTAATGGTGATAAAGGCGAACACGCTGTCCTGCACATCATGCACGCCCAGGTTGCCCACGCTGCCGCCGTCGGGGAACTGAGAACTGCTGCGGGGTGGCCATTCGTAGCCGGAGTTCTCGATGTAGAGGTTTTGGGCGTCTACATTGCTTGAACCGCGCACCGCCACGCCGGTGAAGCGGAAGTCGTACACACTGAAGTCGCGCAGCGTCACCCGCTGGCTACCAGACACGCGCACGGCACCGTTGGCCCGGTTGCTGTTGCCGCGAAACTCAAGCTGATCCACGGTGACGTTCTGGACGTTTTCAATGCGCACAACGTAGCCCGCCGGGTTGTCGTTGGTGCCATCGCCGCTGAAGTCCCAGGCTGCTGGCGCGTAGACAATGCTGCGGCTGGCCCCGCTCCGCCCGTTGCCCAGCAGCCGCACGCCGGAGCGTAGCACACACTGGGCGCTTTCGCGGAACTCGCCCGCTGCCAGGCGAATGGTCTGCCCGGTTTGAGCGCGGGAGCAGGCGTAGGCCAGGGTGCGCAAGGGCGCTTGCTCCGTGCCACGAGTTGCTTCATCCACGCCGTTGGGGGCGACCCAGAGCATGTTGGCCGTGGGCGGCGGCAAGGGTGGCGGGGCGGTGGGCGGCAGCGGCGGCACCACCGGCGGTGGTGTTGTTGGCGGCGGCGTTGGCGTCGGCGTAGGGTTCGCTGGCGGCGTGGTGCTACTGCCGCCCCGCGTCACCAGCGGCAGGTAGACGCGGCGCTGGTTGGCCTGGGCCGCCTCAGCCTCGCCCTGGCTGGCGGCAGGCTGGGCGGCAACGGGTACACTGGCTGGCCCACTCAACAGCAGCGCAACCAGAAGTAGCACATGGGCTAGCCTGAAGGGATGGAATAGATAGTTCAATGCTCTGCTCCTGTACGTTCAGTTACGTTACTTCGGCCAGCCCTGGATGCGGACGTTGCTCCATTCGGTGAAGCGCGGCTCGTTTGTGCCATCCAGGCGGCGCTGGGCCAGCACCTCGTCCGTCGTCAGGTTGTTGGAACTGGCTAGAATTGTCGGGTAAAGTGAGAGTACCGTTACTTCCAGGTCGTCGTTGTGGGCACCGTAGGACTTAAACAGCCGCTCGTAGTCGCGGGTCGCAGCGTTCACGCCGGGCGGCTGGTTGTCGGTCATGCCGTAGAAGACGCCGCCGCGAATGCCCACCGGCCCCACCTTCTCCGCCGCAAACACGGCTGAGCGGCTGTCGGACACCACCATGTTCTCGATGATCGGCGTGCGCTGAACCTGGGGCACGCTGCGGTCTACCCGCTCGGTTGGCCAGGCGGCGGCGTTGGTCACTTTCCAGGCCCGGAAGTCGCGGGCAACGGGAATGGTGTTCTGAGCGAAGGAGTTAATCTCCAAAAACAGGCCCACGGCGACGGCGGAGGTGTGGTGGGTTTCGCCCCACTCGGCATCCGAGCGGATGGTGTGGGCGACATTGGCCCGGAACTCCAGCAGCGGTGAATTGTTGCGAATCTGGACAAAGGTATCGGACGGGCCGAGGTGACAGCCGCCGTTCGCGTCCACCCGCCCGTCGCGGCACAGGTCGGTGTCGCGGCGGAAGCTAATCGTCCCATCGGCAAACCAGTAGCCAATGCCCTGGATCACACCCGCCACGCTGTTGTTGACAATCCGGTTGTGGCTGTTGGAAATCCAGAAGCCCGAAACCCGTGAGTCGCTGCCGTGTTCAAACTCAATCTCCGGGTTGCGCTGGTTGAGCGGCACCGGGCGGGTGAGCAGCACCAGGTTGCCCTCAAGGAGGTTGCGCACTTCGGTTGAGCTTTCCAAAAATACCATGTGGCCCAGGCTGTTGTAAACGGTGTTGTTCTGAATCAGCAGGTCGTTGGTGCGGTGAATCACAATTCCCCGCTGGAAGTTGGTGTGGACGGCAGCGTTTCTGAGGTACGAGCCGTTGCCGCCATCGTTCATAATGTGCCAGTGAACCGGGTAGCGCCCCAGCCTGCCAAGCTGGCCCATACCCGTAACTTCGATGTTGGCCAGGCGCGTGGTTGAGCCTTCCATAAACATCATGTGACCGCCAAAGGTGCTGCCCACCGCGTTCTCCCCGCGCACGGTGATGTTGCGGCTCAAGTTGGCCACCTCGGCCCGCTGATCCATCGTCTCGCCGATGGTGCCAAGGGTTTGCATGCGGCCCCAGTGGCGGTAGCGTAGCGGCTGATCCAGCGTCACGGTTGTGCCATTGATTGCGCTGATAGTGCGCTCCTCGGCCTCAAGCGGGTCAAAGTCGGTGGGTGCAACGACGATGCGGTCGCCCACGCGCCAGTTATTGGCCTCAAGCACCCTAATCTGGGTCGCCCCTGGCTCCACCGTCCCGGAAAGCTTTGTCCAGGAGGTTTTGGCCTCGCCGTGCAGGTCAATCGTGCCGCCCATGGCACCGAGGAACTTGGTGCCCATGCCCATCACGTTCTCGCTGGAGGTGTTGCCGGTGAGGGCGATGATGGCCCGGTTGCGGAAGGGCTGGGCTTCTGTACCCACCTGAAGCCTGCCGCCGCCATGCACCATAATCCAGTTGGCCCGCAGAGTCAGGTCGCGCTCGGCAAAAACCAGCGTGCCATCAATTTGCAGCGCCCGCAACGGCGGCGGGCTGACATCAAGCACCATGCTCCGCCCCGCCGGAATCTGCACAAACTCGCCAGCAGCGGGCAGGCGGCCATTGGGCCACGAGGCCGGGTTCGACCAGAGGTTGCCGGTTGGCACCGTGGGCGGTGGCAAGGGCTGAGCTGGCGGCGGGGTTGGACTGGGGGTGGGAGCCGGGGTTGGTGTGGTTGGCGGCGTGCTGCTGCTGCCGCCCCGCTGCACCAGCGGCAGGAAGATGCGGCGCTGGGTGCTGCCGCCCGCTGCCTGCACCGTAATCGTGCCGGTCATGCCCGCGTGCAGCGTGCAGAGGTAGCTGTAGCTGCCGGGGCTGTCGAAGCGGCGTGAGAACGTCTGGCCCTGGGTCAGGTTGGCCGAACTGAACGAGCGGTCAGCGGCGGTGATGTTGTGGGGAAGGGCCTCGTTATTTGTCCATGTCACCGTTTGCCCGGCCTGAATTGTCAGACTCGCCGGGGAGAACTGGCGGTTGTTCATACCCACGGCGGGTTGGCTCTGGGCTGGCTCCACCACCACCTCACTCTGCATGGCTCCGTCCAGGTCGCAGATAAAGCGGTAGCTGCCCGGCGTCTCAAACGTCCGGCTCACCGCCTCACCTGGTGCCAGCGGAGCAGAGATGAAGCTGCCGTCAGCGGCGGCTACCATGTGCTTCTGGTCGTCCGTATTCGTCCATGTCACCGTGTCGCCTGCCTGAATGGTGAGCGGCGCGGCAGCGGCCAGGCCAGGGCCAGACGACAGGGCGATGGTGTGGCGTTCGGGCGATTGTGCGCCCGCAGCAGGCAGTCCGAGTACAACGGCGAACAGTCCGACGATGGTGAAAATGAAGGCTCCGAGTCGCATGTTCACGTGTCTTCTCCAAAATTGAAAGATATGTGCTTCGACGCTGTCACTCTGTGTCATTCCAAACGGAGTGAGGAATCTGCATTGTGGTGCAGTGAAGACCCCTCACATCCGTTCGGGGTGACAGTGATAAGCTGAGAAGCAATGTTCTTACAAAACCATAAACCTCGTCATTCAATGTCATTCCGAACGGAGTGAGGAATCTGCATTGTGGTGCAGTGAAGACCCTACTCTGTGTCATTCCGAACGGAGTGAGGAATCTGCATTGTGGTGCAGTGAAGACCCCACTCTGTGTCATTCCGAACGGAGTGAGGAATCTGCATTGTGGTGCAGTGAAGACCCCTCACATCCGTTCGGGGTGACAGTGATAGGTTGCGAAGAACTGTTCTTACAAACCATAAACCTCCGGCTTGGCGGGCTTTGCGAGAGCATGCACCGTCAACTCCCCCGCTCCACAAACACCGGCTTGGTTGGCCCCAGCAGCAGGTAGAGCATGCCGTTCGCCTGATCGTAGAAATACTTCTCGCCGTCGGCGGCCTGCATGTCGGCCAGGCTCGTGGCGGCGCTGAGCTGGCTTCGGCGCAGCTCAGGGGCGTTCGGGTTCCAGCCACAGGTGTAGCAGCCGTCCACAAAGCTCCGCCAGACCCGGAAGTTGCCGTCTGGCACTGGAACCCGCAGCTGCACCCGGCTAGCCGGGTTGGCGGCAATTGTGTCCTTACGCCCCTTGACCAGGTAGAAATTCATCTGCGGCACGGTGGCCAGGCCCTTGTTGAGGGTGTAGCTTTTGCCGGGGATGGTCACGGCAAAGCCGGGGAAGA
>JALONX010000556.1 GCA_025454695.1 Chloroflexaceae bacterium | reverse complement strand
TGTAGGCTATGCGGCGTCGGCGGGCAAAAAATCGGCGGGTAATGCCATGGGCAATTGGCCAGCCTTTGCTCTCGCTGCGCGATGCCCTGGCTCCCCACATGGGCCAGCCCTTCCGCAATGGCACCCTGAACTTGATTACGATCCTGCTGGTGCTGTTGATTGGCTCGCTGCTCATCAATTTTGGGACGCAGGTGGTGCAGAGCAGCCGCCTGGAGTCGCAGCGGCTGGCCCTGGTGGCTCAGGTTGGGCAGATGCAGCAAGATAACCTGCAACTTCAGGGCCTGGTGGAATACGCCGAGTCGGATGCAAATGTGGAACGCATGGCCCGCGAACAGCTCGCCATGGCTCGTGACGGCGACGTGGTGATTTTACCCCAGATGCAAGCCCCTGAAGAACGACCGGCGGCAGCCAGCCCTTCGCCGTTGCCAACGGCCCCCGAAGTGCCCAACTGGCGCCGCTGGTGGGATGCCTTTGCCCCACCGACGACACCGTAATAAAGGAAAGTAGAAACAAAGCCGGGTTGTGACATCACCACAACCCGGCTTTTTGTGTTATGCAGTTTTTCTGCCCCGACAGAGTGGCGCTACATCAGCATGGTTTCCCGAAGGGCGTCAACCCGGTTGAGCCGCTGCATCACGCTGGCTTGCAGAGCCTGGCTCCCCGTTGCCCGGCTGATGAAGAGTGAGCGTGCTGCATACTGCTGGGCCTGGCTCAGTTCATCCTTAAGGCTGGCCACGTTGCTTAGTAGCAGCAAGGCCTCAGCCTGCTCCGTCCAGTCTTCAACCTTGCGTGCCAACACAAACGCCCGACGGTGCAGCTGTTCGGCCTCGTCTAAATCGCTCGTGACAACCAGGAAGCCCAGGCGATTACAGCAGCGGGCCTCCAATTGTTGCACATTGAAGGTGGCAGGAAAGACAATCAATCCTTTCATGTACGAACGCTCAGCCACATCTGACGCACTCGGCGTGTGCAACGCCAGCCGTTCGTACTGTTCGAGGGCGGCACGGTACACCTGCTCAGCCGCTTCGTGCATGCCACTGCCGGTATGAACCATTCCTTCCAGGTCGAGAAACGCCCCTTCCAACAAACTGGCCTGGTACACCAGGTTCTCTTCGGGCGAGGTGGTGATGATAGTTCGCGCAATAGTCTGGCCGTGGCGTACCACCGTAATCGCCGCGTCGTAGTTCGCTGTATTCACCAGCCAGAGTGCATGGCAGAAGCTAGCGTGGGCTTGCCGTATTGGATCATCAAGTTGTGCCGCCAGTTCTTCTAGCAGGGCAACATCGTCCGCCATGCCCGCCCCTTCACCAAGGCGCTGCCACACTGCAACCCGCAGCAACAACAGGTCGTAACGCTCAGCTGCATCATTACAAAGGGCGAGCATGGTGGCAAGATATTCGAGGGCCGGGCCGTGGGCATAGGTGCGAATAGCTTCCACAGCGGCAACCCGAGCGTAGAAAGCTAGCTTTTCCTGGTCGTCGGCCCGCCGGTAATGGTAAATGATCTGGGCATATACGGCACTGGCCGCCTGTTGCAAGCACAAGTCTTCAGCGTACATCTGCTCGTACCACATGGCAACGGCAGCATGCAGTGTGCGACGCTGCCCAAACAGCAGGCTGGCATACGCTACTTCGTGAGTGATGCCGTGTTTGAAGCGATAGGCCCGCTCCGGCCCTTCCATCTCCAGTTCAATAATCTGAAGTTCAACCAGTTGATTGAGCTGCGTCATCAGGTGCGAAAGGGAGGGCTGAGCTGGATGGACGTGCTGCAAGAGACTCATTCGGAAACTCCGGCCCACAACCGCAGCAACTTTTAGCGTCAGGCGGGTTGCTTCATCAAGCCGATCTACACGGGCCTGAATGATGCCCTGCACTGTTTCCGACGGTTGCACATTACCCTGGGCTGTGTCGAGCCGGGCAACCCCCTCATCAACATGTAACAAACCTCGTTCGCGCAGGGCACGCACATACTCCTTGATAAACAGGGGCTGGCCCTGCGCATGGCGTTCGACAAGCTGGTCAAGAGCCGAAGGCACCTCACGGGCGTTGAGCAGCACCCGCAAGAGTTGGTGGCTTTCGTTCGCCCGTAAGGGGCTGACGGTGAGTCGAATAGCGGTGGGAAGCTGATAGAGTTGTTGCACCACGGGGTTAAGCTGTTCACTTATAGGCCGTTGCGAAAGGGCCAGCAGTAATGGATGTAGATCTGGTGCGTTGCTAGCCTCAAGGAGAGCTGCCGCCAACGCCAATGTCCACCCATCGGCCCAGTGCAAGTTTTCAATCAGAATAAGCAGCGGCCCCCGGCTCAAGCGCCGCTGCAACAGCTGCACCGCTGCTTCCACCATGTGTTCGTAGCTGATGGCTGTTTCCTGCGCGTTCTCGGCGGGCGATTTTGCCGTACTCCCGTCAGCTTCATTCAAGCCAAGCAGCTGCACAATCGCCCAGGTAGCGGGGTGAACGCTGTCGGTATCAGCAGCGGGCAGCCCAAGGGCCAGGTTGATCTGGGCAATCTGGCGGGCCAACGGTTCAGCCTCATCAATCCCACAGATGTCGGCAAGAATGGGACGCCACGGTACAAAGGGGAGTTCCTGGCTATTGCTGGTGCATTCGCCGCTATAGCCCTGGTGGCCAGCCTCAAGCCAGCGCCCCACCAGCAGCTGGGCGAGTGTGCTTTTGCCAATACCCGACTCACCTTCGATAAACAGCACCCGCGTGTGCCCGGCCAGCACCGCCGTCACGGTACGCTCAAGCACGCCCCGTTCAAAATGACGGCCAATCAGTGCCACATCGGAGACGTTGCGCTGCAACGAGGCTTCACCCGCACGCCCATAGCGATAACTTTTTGATAGCACGCGGGAAACCGGCACGGGGCGCGGTGATCCTTTTACGGTAATCAATGTTGGCGCGTTTACCTGGTAGCGCCCGGCGATTTCGCTGCTCACGCGACCCGACACCAGAATTTCGCCCGGTTCAGCCATGTACATCAGGCGGGCGGCCAGGTTCATTTCTGGCCCCTGGGCCGTGTAGACGCGGCGGGAGGAACTGCCAACCGCGCCCACAAAAAGCGTGCCCACCGTCACCCCGGCTCGGCCAATCAGCCCGGCGGCCCGCAGCTCCAGGCAGCAACCCACCGCCCGCAGCGGGTCGTCCCCGTGGGCTACGGGGGCACCAAACAGCACCACAAACACTGCACCTTTATCGCCAATTTCTACTTCGTTGAGCCAGCCCCCCCAACGCCCAACGATTTTCTGTACTTGAGCAACCAGACTCTGGAGTTCTGCCGCGCTGTTGGGCAGGGTAAATGAGGCAAACATGGGCACACAGCGGCGGTATTCGGCAATCAGCGCCCCGATGCGCAACCGCTCGGCAAAGGTCGGCGGCAGGAAGTTATCAATCGAAACCCGCATGGCCCCTTCGCCAGGGCGACCCAGCGGGGCAGTGCCATGGCGCGGGCGATCCTGGTAGCGCGGTACGCCCCGTGCAAGGCGTACCTGGCCAGGGCGGGCTTCTCGTTCGGCGGCGACGGCTGCGTGGAGCGCGGCCCCAGACAAGGTGAGGTACATCCCGTGCAACGGCAGCCCGGTGATAATTGCGCGTGTCTGGCCGACGGCAATGCCAATGCGCAACGCGGGACGAAAAAGACCATCAGGGGTTTGAATCGGCGGCAGCTCCCGCACGGCAGCGAGCATGGCCTCGGCGCAGCTGCGGGCCTGCCGAACATTCGTCACTTCTGGCCACCAGACGGTAAAGGCGTCGCCAGCGATGGCTGCAACATCACCACCAAACGATGCCACCACGCCCAACACGCTGTTGTAGATGGCGGAAAGGCTATCATGCAGACGTTCTGCGCCTTCGGGCACCGTGGCAAAGGCCGCCGTCAGCGTGGTGAAGCCGCCAAGATCGGCATATAAAATCGTGGCATCAAAATCGTGCGACTGGCCGGGCAGTAGGGCCGAACCGCCAATTTGGCTGCGTAGCCAGGCGGGGATATAAGGGGTAAACTGCTCGCTGTAGTGAGTCTGGGACATATGGTACTGCAACAACTGCCACTATGCACTGTAGAATTTTATTTTAATGGCACATTCTGCACTTTGCCAGTCTATGAAGGTAATCATTTTTTCCCAACTTGGTAATAGTCCAGGCGAAATATGTTATGCTACAGCCATACAAGCCACAAAGTAGCATGTGTTGCTACTGTGTACGCCTGAGTCGGCTCAGGCTCGCTCTTTTTTTCTCGTGCCAATGTTGAAGGAACGTTATGCCCACTACTGTGACCACTGCGCAAGGTTTGCCACTATTAATTGAAGAGTTGCCGCACACCCATTCTGTGTCGCTCGGCCTTTTTATTGGGGTCGGTGCCCGGCACGAAACGGCGGATGTGAGCGGGATTTCGCATTTCATTGAACACATGTGTTTTAAGGGCAGCCAGCGTTTCCCTACAGCACGCCATATTTCACAAGCAATTGAAGGCGTTGGCGGCATTTTGAATGCCTCCACTTCCTATGAATCAACGGTGTATTGGTGCAAAGTTGCAGATATTCATATACAACGTGCCCTCGATGTGTTGACAGACATGGTGCGCTATCCACACTTTGATAGCCGTGAGCTGGAAAAAGAGCGGCGGGTAATCATTGAAGAGTTACGCGGTTCACAGGACTCGCCGAGTGAATGGGTGCATGAGTTGTTGCAGCACACCATGTGGGGCGACCAGCCCCTGGGCCGCGATATTGCGGGCAGCGTTGAGTCGGTGAGTGCGATTGGCCATAGAGAACTGGAAACATTCTGGCGGCAGCACTATGG
>JALONX010000555.1 GCA_025454695.1 Chloroflexaceae bacterium | reverse complement strand
CGCTGACCAGCGGCTCTACCGCCAGCTACGGGCCAACACGCCGCCCAACAATAACGGCTGCGCCAGCGGTTGCGGCCCCACGGCGTGGGCCATGCTCTACGGCTGGGTGGATGTGCAGGCCCAGAAGCCCGGTTCGCAATGGGCGGGCAAACAGGGCATCTACCAGGTGAACGGCGGGCGTGGCACCGGGGCGGCGGTTGCGCCCCGCACCAACGATGCGGGCGTCGCCAACATGACGATGGAGATTCGCGGCTACACCGGCACCTTCTGTGCGGGCAGCCAGGGGCCAACGCTGCCCTGGCGCATGCTTGACGCCTGGCGCTACGCTAACGGACGGGCGGGCATGCGCTTCCGCACCTCGTGGACGGTGCCCTACATCGGCAACCGGGCCGACGAAGCCCGCAACGCGATTGTGAACCGCCGTAGCCCGGCCATCATCGGCACCGGCTTCTACGCCCACTACCCCATGGCCTACGCCTATGCCGAACGCACGCGGCGGGTGCGGCGCTGCTTTATCTTCTGCTGGTACGACAATGTAACCGACCGGGCCTTGCTGGCGAACCAGGGCCAGGGCGGCGGCGGCAACGGCTGGATCGGCTACGACTCCTGGTTTGTTGGCGAGGTATTCCCGAGGTGAAGCGTAAAACGTGAAGCGTGAAACGTAGTGCGGACTTCAGTCCGCGTCGTGCGTAAAACGTAAAACGTAAAACGTGAAACGTGAAGCGTGAAGCGTAAAACGTAAAACGTAAAACGTGAAGCGTAAAACGTGAAGCGTAGTGCGGACTTCAGTCCGCGTCGTGCGTAAAACGTAAAACGTGAAGCGTCGTGCGGACTTCAGTCCGCGTAGTACATGAAGCCTGAAGCGTGAAACGTGAAACGTACCAGATGGTTACGTTTCACGTTTCACGTTTCGTGAGGCACCTCTCCCCCAATTCCACAGACAAAACTCGTTTTAATCTGCATAATCTGCGGATAAATCCGGGGTTCAAATCCAAAATCGCAAATCCAAAATCGAAAATCGCCTACAGCCCCTCCGCCTCCAGCCATGTTTGCACGGCGGCGGCATCGGCGGCGGCGTTGCCACCGGGGATGTAGCGGTAGCGCTCGCCATAGCCTTCCATTACCTGGTTGCGCAGCTGCTCGCTTTCCGGGTCGGTGGCGGTGTCGCTCACCGTCACCACCTCACCCGTGTGCAGGTCGAGGTAATAGCTGCTGGTAGAGTCCATATTGGCCAGAGCGGCCTGGAGTTGTTCACGATTATAACTAACTGCCACGTGTTTTCAATCCTCTGCTATCATAGCTAACGTTCGCTGCCTATCTTGTGGCACTGGCCCAAGCCGCCAGCACCGCAGGCTGATCCTACACGATGCATGGTCGTTTATCAAGCCTTCCGCCATGTGACGAGAGTCACATTATGCACTGGTACTTCTGGTGCGTCTCCTCCGTTGCAACTTTTTTCCGCCACATCCGTACATGGGGTAAACGATGACACCCGATCAGCAGGCTGAAGAAGCTGCGTGGGTGGCTCAGACCCTGGCTGGCAACCAGTCTGCCTTCGCCCAACTGGTGAACCGCTACACTGGTGCGGTGTTTAACCAGGCCTACCGCATGCTCAACAACGCCGCCGAGGCCGAGGATGCGGTGCAGGAGATTTTTCTGCGGGCCTACACCCGGCTGGCCAGTTTTCAGCCCGAGCGCCGTTTTGTGACCTGGCTGCTCGCTATCGGGTCTAACTATTGTATAGATCAATTGCGCCGCCGCCGCCAGCAGTGGCTCTCGCTCGACGATGTGGCCTTCTGGCTGCCTAGTGACCGGCCCGGCCCCGAACGCAGCGCCCTGCAACGGGAACGGCGCGACCTGATTCAGGAGGCGTTGCAAGGGCTGCCCGACACCTACCGCATGGCGGCGGTGCTGCGCTTCTGGCACGATCTTTCCTATCAGGAGATTGCTGAGGCGCTGAACTTGACCGAAAGTGCCGTAAAAACCCGCTTGCACCGTGCCCGTGCCATGCTCACCACGGCCCTGGCTGCTGAAGGAGATACCGAATGGGAACCAGAAATAGCACCGTAACACCACCAGATGCCAACGATGATGCCACCTTCCGCCGCCGCTTGCAGACGCGGGGCTACCTGGAATTTGCTGAGCCGCCACCAGGCCTGGCCGCAAAAGTGCTGGCCAACATGCCCCAGGAAGCTCCCGCCCTGGCGGCCCAGCGGCGACAAACGCGCTTCCGCTGGCCGGTCGCGGCGTTTGCCGGGCTGCTGGTGCTGCTGCTCGCCTTTGGCACCTGGGGCCTGCTGATTGACAGTGCTGGCCCTGCACGCATGCTGGGCGACCTGAGTTCGGGCCTGAGTCGCGTGGTGCTACTGCTCACCCTCGCCGCCAAACCGCTGCTGCATGTGCTGGCCATGCCCGGCCTGCCTGCCCTGCTGCTGCTCACTACTGGAGGCCTGGTCTGGCTCTGGTGGCGGCTGGCCCGCGTCCCCGCTTTTGCCGACACAGCGGAGGCTGCCCTATGAAGGCCCGCTTTATCTGGCTGCTGGCCCTGCTGCTTGCATGCGTCTGCTTCGCGGCTCCGGCCTATGCTGGCGAAGGCGAGCCAGCGCTGGAGGTTGGCGTGGGTGTGGTGATGCCCGGCAACGTTTCCACTGTGCGCCAGGATGTTGTGATCAACGGCGAGGTGCAGGGTGATGTGACCAGCTGGCTTGGCAACATCACCGTGAATGGCCGGGTGCGGGGCGACGTGGTAAGCTACAGCGGCGCAATCAGCCTTGGCAGCGGGGCGCAGGTAGATGGCCATGTGCTGGCCCTTTCTGGCCAGGTGCAGCGCGAACCGGCGGCCCAACTCAGCGGCCAGGTGATCGGCAATGTGGGCGCGGGCAGTAATGCCGTGGCCAGCCTGCTGACGCTGGTGCTGGGCGAAAGCGGTGCTGGCCGCATGTCGCAAGGTAGCCTGAGCCTGGGGCTGGCCCTGGCGGCCCTGCTCACCATGGGTGGCCTGGCGCTGGTCTGGCCGCGCCGCCTGGAGGGAGCCAGCCGCACCCTGGTGGCCCTGCCAGGGCGCTCCCTGGCGCTCGGCCTGGTGACGGCCCTGCTCACGCTGCTGCTTGTGCCGCTGGCTTCGGGCGTGCTTGCCGCCACGCTACTGGGGTTGCCGCTGGTGCTGGCCCTGCTGCTGCTACTGCAACTGCCCTACCTGGCCGGGCTGGCGGCCCTGGCCCAGGCCCTCGGCCAGCGCATGCTGCGTGGGCCGAACCACCCGCTGCTGCCGCTGCTGCTCGGCGCAGCGCCGCTGCTGCTGGCGCTGCTGGCCCTTGGCACGCTGGCCCTCAGCTGGGGCGCGGTTCTCTTCTACTTGCTCGCCAGTGTCGGCCTGGGCGCACTCATCCTGAGTCGCGGCGGAGCCTTCGCACCGGCGTGAGTGACGCTTGCCTGACGGCAGACCGGAGACAAGGCGACATGGTGACACGGTGACACGGTGACACGGTGACGAGGTGATCGTTTTCGCAGTCTTCAGCCTTTAGCCTTTAGCCTTCAGCCTTTAGCCTTTAGCCTTCAGCCTTCAGCCTTCAGCCTTCAGCCTTTGCATACGCACCACTCATAATTCATAATTCATAACTCATAATTTGTACCATGACCCCTCCCTGGCTTCACTTCTTCCAACGCACCTTTCCCAGCGCCAACATGGTGCTGGTGGAGGGCGAACGCCCGCTGCTGGTTGACACGGGCTACGGCAGCGATGCCCCGGCCACTGCCGCGCTGCTGCGGGCGGCGGGCATGCCGCCAGAGCGCCTGGGCCTGATCGTCAACACCCATTACCACAGCGACCATGTAGGTGGCAACTATGCTCTGCAATCGGGCTATGGCACGCCCATTGCGGCCCACCGCCACGACGCCGAGCTGGTGAACCGGCGTGACGCGGCGGCCTGCATGGCCGAATGGCTCGATCAGCCCATCCAGCCTTACCGCGTGGCCTACCCGCTCGACGATGGCGACACCATCAGCACGGGTACAGTGGAACTACAGGTCATCCACACGCCCGGCCACACCCTAGGCCAGATCAGCCTGTATGAAGCTGAGACTCAGACGCTGATCTGTGGCGACACCGTGCATGGTGATGACGTGGCCTGGATTAACCTGTTTACCGAGGGGCCGACGGCGCTGGAGCAGGCGGCAGCAAGTGTGGAACGGCTGGCGGCGCTGCCGATGCGCTGGGCCTGTTCCGGCCACGGCCCGCCCATGGACAACCCGGCGGCGGCCTTTGCGGCGGCGTTGCGGCGCTACGAGAAATGGCGTGATGACCAGGAAAAATTGGGCTGGCACGCCTGCAAGCGCATCTTCGCCTATCACCTGATGATTACGGGTGGCATGGCTGAGGCCGACATCCCGCCCTACCTGCTGACTTGCCCCTGGTTTCTGGCCTACAGCCGTCATGTCTTCCAAACCGAACCGGCGGCCTTCGTGCAACCGCTGATTGACGAGCTTGTGCGCTCAAAAGCGGCAGGCTGGCAGAACGGCTTGCTCGTTGCGCTCGCGCCCTACACCCCGCCGCCGCCCGGCTGGGCCAGCGGGCCAACCCGCCCGGCGCTGTGGCCGTGACCTACATTTCACCGCCGAGACGCAGAGGGTGCGGAGGAACATTTTGGGTTACGAGTAAAGAAGGGGTAAGGAAATATGAGAAATGAGGGAAATCGTCTTCTGAAACGTGCCGTAATTTCCTTCATTTCCCATATTTCCCTGGTTCGGGCGGTTCCTGGTTCCTGGTTCTCGGTTCTGGCCTTACTAAAGCTTCCGCAGCAGGGGCATCAGGCTGGTTTTGCGCTTGTGAGTTTCGAGTAGCTCGTTGAGGTAGCTGTGCCACTCGTCGCTGCGCCCGGCGGCTTTGTAGGCGTTGCGTACCCGTTCGAGCCACTGGGCCGCGTGTGGATAATACTTCGCCTGTGTCCGAGCAATCGTCGCTTCAGCCTGTTTCCGTCCTCGTTCGATCACCCATACCGCGTGGGTCGAAATGGCCGCGTCAGCCACCCGCTCCAGCACATCCCCGTAGGAGGAGCCGTTTTCCGCCACCCGAATCGCGTCATCAATCAGTCCCTCGTGCAGGTAGATGTTGACTGCTTCCTGGGCGTGGCGCTGCTCCGCTTGACGTAACGCTGCCAGCACCTTGTCGCGCATGCCGGGCCAGTTTTCGCTTGCCAGCTCCCGCAGCGCCTGGTAATCGGCCAGCGTGGGCTGGACGTGCTGCACCACCTGAGCGGCGGCCAGAGCCTGTTGATGTTCACCCACGGCACGGGCCTGGTCGCGTAGCCAGCGCCCCAGCTGCGCCCGCCCATGGCTTGGCGGCAGGTAGTAGCCGTAGGCTGGAACCGGCTCAGCTTCAGGCAGACTCAGGCCGTATCCGGCCAGGCGCAACGCCTCCGCCACCGCGCCCCGCGCATGAAATGCCTGGGCCACTGTCAACACTTCGCTGCTGCTGTGGAGGTGCCGCAAGCCAAACTCTAGCGCTTCGCCAATGCGCCCCAGCTGGGCCAGCATGGTCAGGTAGCTGTCCAGTTGGTTCTTGGCCAGGGCCAGGTTGAGGTATTCCTGCGTGCGGCCCTGCCGTTCCAACACCCGTAGCCGCGCCTCGGTCAGTTCACTCGCGTCGTCGGGCGTTTCATGCTCCCACGGGCGTTGGGGCGGAAGCTCGCCCTGCAACACCCGCACCAGCGCCGGGTCGTCCCAGCCCTGGCGGGCGGCGGCAATGGCGGCCTCAAACACGTTGTCAACGCCATAGTCGCTCAGTTCGCCCTGCCAGGCATCAAGCTCGCTTTCCCACTTTTCCCGCTCGTCAAGGGTTAACTCGCCGCACAGCAGCGCTTCCGTCCACAATGGCGCCAGTTCGCCGAAAAACCCGCTGGCCTCGCCGTCCGAGTCGTCCAGCATCTCCCATTCCTGCATGTAGGCGCTGGTCACTGAGTCGAGAATAGCCAGGGCGCTGCGGGCATCGCCGTTCTCGATAAACGGACGGGCTTGCTCGGCCACCTGCACCACCTCGTTGACCACGCTGCCAATGTGCCAGTATGCCTCCGACGAGCGCATGCGGTCGAGTGTGTGCATGGCGCTGCGCACCTGGCGGCGAAACGGCTCCGGGTTCAGCTCGGTTGTGCGCTGGCGCGGCGGGCTGGTGGCAGTAGCATTGATGATGGTGGGGCGACTCAACAACTGCACCTGTGAGTCGATCAGGTCGCTGATGTCGGGCCGCCCTTTTGCCAGCTTCAGCAACAACGCCTGCAATTGCTCGCGGCTCAACTCGGCCAGCAGCGTTTCCAGTGCCGGGCGCTCGCTGATTGCGTCTGGCGCGCGCAGGCAGGCCAGCAGCACCGCCACCACATGTTTGCACGCGCCGCCCCAGTCGTAGGGGCATGTGCAATGGGTCGTTGCAATGCCTTTGCCGCCCAACGTGATCGTGACCTGGTAGGGCGCATACTCGCTGCCCTCCACCTCGGCTCGCAGCTCGTCGCCGCGTCGGGTGATGTCGCCCACCGCGCCCCGCCCCAGGTAGTCCTGCCCTTTGGTAAACGACGCACCATCAGCCAGTTCGCGAATCGTCGCCTCGCTGAAGGGAAGTTTCATGGTTGCCTCCTTCTGCATGATTGGCTGCCAGCGCCGCTGCATAGACTTCGGCCAGGGGCACGCCGTGGGCGCGGGCCAGGGCGGCGCAGTCGTCATATTCGGGGGAACTGGCGACCACCGCGCCGTCGAGCAGCTTCTGCTTGAGGCGAACCTGGCCCCATGGCGTGGCCACTTCAACCGTGGCGCGATCCGCAGCCAGGCGCTCCATCGTTTGCCAGCGCACCCCCAGCGTGGGCGTCTCGCGCAGGATGAGCCGGGCCAGCGCTTCGACATCGGCGGGGCGGGCCAGGCAGGCCAGTTGCAACGCGGGGCGGCCCTTCTTCATCGTCAGCGGGGCGGCCCACGCATCGAGTGCCCCCGCCGCCAGCAGCCGCTCAATCGCATAGGCAATTGTCTCGCCCGTCACATCATCCAGGTTGCAGCGTAACTCTACCACAGTTTCGAGTGACGAGTGACGAGTGACGAGTGACGAGTGATGAGTGACGAGTGACGAGTGATGAGTGACGAGTGACGAGTTTCGAGTTTCGAGTTTCGAGTTTCGAGTTTCGAGTTTCGAGTGCGGGTGGGCGTGGTCGTGCGGGTGAGCATGGGTGTGGTCGTGCGGGTGAGCGTGGTC
>JALONX010000554.1 GCA_025454695.1 Chloroflexaceae bacterium | reverse complement strand
AACCCTCAACCCTTAACCCTTAACCCTTAACCCTTAACATATGACCGACGAACACTTCATCTCCGCCGCTGGCTTAGTCAAAATCTACCGCGTGGCCGATCTGGAGGTGGTTGCGCTGCAAGGGCTGGATCTGGAGGTGGCCCGGGGCGAGTTTCTGGCCCTGGTTGGCCCTTCCGGCTCCGGCAAATCCACCCTGCTCAGCGCCCTCGGCGGGCTAGACCGGCCCTCGGCCGGGCGACTCGCCGTGGACGGCGTTGACCTGCTCAAGCTCAGCCCCACCGAACTGACCACCTACCGCCGCGAGCAGGTGGGCTTTGTCTGGCAGCAGACCACCCGCAACCTGCTGCCCTACCTGAGCGCCCGCCAGAATATTGAACTGCTGATGACGCTGGCCGGGCAGAGCGCCCGCGAACGGCGCGAGTGGGCCAACGAACTGCTGGAAGCGGTGGGCATGAGCGACTACGCCCACCAGCGCCCACCCCAGCTTTCCGGCGGGCAGCAGCAGCGCATTGCCATTGCATGTGCCCTGGCCAACAAACCCAAAATCCTCCTCGGCGACGAGCCAACCGGCGAGGTGGATTGGGCCACCGCCCAGATGATCCTGAAGCTGCTGCGCGACCTGCGCTCCCGCTACGGTCTCACCCTCGTCGTCGTGACCCACGACCCCCGCGTTGCTGCCGAAGCCGACCGGGTGATTATGATCCGCGACGGCCAGACCAGCAGCGAGCGGTTGCAAGTTGGTAGTGAGCAGCCCGCCGTTGGCAGTTTGCAGGCCGGAGTGCATGGTACGGTAGGCGACAGTCACACCGCTTCAGAGGAACTGCCAACTGCAAACCGGCAACTGCCCACGAAAGAGCTGGTGGTGCTCGACCGGGCTGGCCGCCTCCAACTTCCCGCCGATCAGCGCGAACTGGTGGGCATCGGGCGGCGGGCACGGATCGAAATTGTAGACGGCGGTATTCTCATTCGCCCCGCCGACGACGGCGCGGAGCGGGCGGCGCAAAACGGCGATTCCTCGCCTGAGGAGCATGCAACCGATCCAAATGGAATGAATGGTAATGAGATGCAACTTTTGGAAACAGTGGAACGTTTATACAGTGACCAGCCATTAAAAAGTGTGAACGGCGACAAGCCCACCAGAGGCCGTCGTTGGGGGCTGAAGCGCAAAGCGTAAACAGTTTTGCCACAGAGGACACAGAGGGCACAGAGTAGAAGAACCGAGAACTGAGAACCGAGCCTGCCCTGAGCGAAGCCGAAGGGAACCGAGAACCTGACTCGTAATGCGTAATGCGTGATGCGTGATGCGTGATGCGTGATTCCAGTTGGTAATCTGGATTAATCCAAAATCGCAAATCCAAAATCCAAAATCGTTCATCTGTCGGCAATCCCCCATGTAACATTTCCAACAACCACGCATTCTTAGCAATCCACAGATTACACAGATTACGCAGATTTTTCATCTGCTGTCTACGTAATTTACGGATGAAGCCTGTCGTGTAGCCCTTTGTCCATCTTTTTGTAAGCTCTCTGTGTGCTCCGTGCCTCTGTGGCAAATCTGCCCGCTGTGGCAAAAAATAAGGAGATACCCATGCGACGAATATGCCATTGGTTGAGCGTCCTGCTCATCATTCCGCTGCTGCTGGCTGCATGCAGTGTGGGGCAGGCCCCCCAGCCTACCCCTGGCGGCACCCCGGCAGCCGCCGTAGGCACCACGCCCGCCCCCACGGGCGACGTAGTGACGATTGGCTTTGGTGCTCAGGAATGGGAGCGGCGCATCTACGAGCCGCTGATCGAGAAGTTTAACGCCGAAAATACCGACATGCGGGTGCAATTTGTCTCCCTCGATGAGGTCTACCAGACCCAGTTCGACCCGAACAACCCGCCTGACCAGGCCCGCGAGGTGGTGAGTCGGGCTGACACCGCCACGACCTTTTTTGTTGACCCCAGAGATGTGGAACGGAACCTCTACTACAATCTCACGCCGCTGATTGAGGCTGACCCCACCTTCCAGCGCGACGACTACTACCCCTCGGCTTTTGCCTCGCTCACCCACAACGGCAACATCTACGGTTTGCCCCGCAACATCAACCTGCCGCTCATGAGCTACAACAAAGACCTGTGGGCTGCCCGAGGGCTACAGCCGCCCGGCTCCAATCTCACCTGGCAAGAGTTGATGACCGCCGCTGAGCAGCTGGCCCAGAAACAGGGTAGCCAGGTGGAAACCTACGGCATGCTCGATTTTGGCGGCTTTACCACCGTGATGGGTGAGATGCACGCAGCAGGTGTGAACATATTGACGCAGTCGCCTGACCAGGTGCGCCTGGACACGCCCGAAATGCAGGCGGTGCTGGAAAAAGCCGCCAGCATGGTTGAGTCGGGGGCGCTCTACAGCCCGGCACCGCCGGGAGCGGGCGAGCAAAGCTCGTTCAACCCCGACGACATGCGCAAGCTGGTGGTTGATGGGCGGGTGGGCATCTGGCAGCCCTCGTCGCTGCCGAGCAGCTCCAACGATCCGCCGCTGCCCTTTCCCGTTGGCACCATCGCCATGCCCGATATTGGCATTCCCTACACCGCCGCGCAGAACAGCTTTGTGATGAGCAGCGGCACCCAGCACCCCGAACAGGCCTGGCGCTGGCTCTCCTTCCTCAGCCGCCAGTCCACCGCCGACGAGATGATGCACTCGTCTAACCAGGAACTTCCCGCCCGCACATCGCTGGCCGAGCAGAGCAAAACCTGGCAGGACATGGACGAGGAAACAAAAGCGGCGGTGGAAGCGTTGCTGCAACGGCCCGTGCAGCCCTTGCCCGCTGGCCTGTTTGGCAGCCGCGTTTCGGCTTTTGGGCCACTCGTGGAAGCCTTTAACGCGGTGCTGCATGAAAAGAAGCCCGCCGACGAGGCCCTGCGGGAAGCCCAGACCAAACTGCAAGAGCAGGTGGCCCAGGTGGCGCTCACACCCCAGCCCGCCCCCAATGCCGCGCCAGTGACGGTGACAACGCCAGTTGCCGCTGTCGCTCCGGCGGGGGCTACCAGCATCAAATTTATGGTGATGGGCGGCGACATGATGCCCATTCGCAAGCTGGCCGAGAGCTTCAACCAGAACAACCAGGGTGTGTTTGTGGAGATTGTTGACCCGAACCGCGTGACCCAACGCACGGCCAACAGCACCTCGGTGACCGTCTCCGGCAGCATAGAAGACATGTTCACCCAGAGTGACTGCTTCATGTCGGGCGGCTGGCGACCAGACACCATCACCCAGACCCTTGACCTACAACCACTGGTGCAGGCTGACGCCGCCTTTCAACTGGAGGATTACCCCGCCGCGCTGCTGCAACCCTTCCAAAAAGAAGGCCGACTCACTGGCCTGCCCTACAGTGTGCGCCTGCCCCAGATGAGCTACAACACTAAACTGTTTGCGGAAGCGGGGCTGGAGCCGCCCAAAGCCAGCTGGACGCCCGACGAGTTTCTCAACGCCGCCCAGCAGCTGACGAAAGGCAGTGGAGAAGAAAAGCAGTATGGCTTCGTGTCTGAGTCTCGGCCAACCCAGGAACTCAATTTCTTCCTCAAACGCTTCGGGGCCGAACTCTTCACGGGCAAGGAGGAAACACTGCAGCCCACCTTCACCGACCCCAGGGTGGTGCAGGCCTCCCGATTCTACATTGATCTGCTGAAGAACACCTCGCCCCACGAAACGCTTGATGGCTACTCACGGAACCAGAACTACGGCGGCAGCGGCTCGCAGATCATCTTTAGTGGTCGGGCGGGCATGTGGTTCTCATATGGCACCATTTTTATGAGTCCTCGGATGCAGCAGCCCGACGTTGCCATTGCGCCCCTGCCTATTGGCACGGGCGGCATTTCCAGCGAGGACTACTACTCCGATGGGCTGTTTATCTCTAGCCAGACCCAGCACGCCGAGGCCTGCTGGACGTGGCTGAAGTTCTTGAGCGAAGACACCAGTGCCCTGAGCGGAGCCTACCCGGCCCGCAGCTCCATCGTGGACTCACCGGCTTTCCAGGGGCAGGCCCAGCCCGGCGCACTCGATGTGTATAACGCCTACCGTGAGGCGCTAAGCCGTGCCGATGCCAGCGCCGCAAGCGAGCGCACGTATGACCCGCGTATGGACACCTTCTGGTTCTACCGGGCGGTAGACCGGGCGCTGCAAGGCAACGACCTGGAACGGGAACTGGCCGACGCCCAGAAGTTCACCGAGGACTTTATCCTCTGCGGGCAGGCTGAGATCGCTGCCCAGGGCGAGACTGCCGATCTGTCCGGCTGTGCCACCCAGGTAGACCCGACCTACGAAGGCTTCCAGCAGCCCCGGCCCAGCCCGGCCCCGGCCTCGCCATAAGCAGAACATTGTCTGCCTCTGGCCGTAGCGGTGCATGGAGCCGTTGCGGCTGGAGGCGGGTTTTAAATTGTCATCTTTATCCCCCCATTTTTGCCTTACCTGTGTTATACTCCCGTTACCGCAACAAAACGAAGTGCATTATTGCCAGCATCAAAGCCCACCATTACGTTCGCAGTGTGTGTCTATAGGTACTGCCACTGCTCTACAAAAGGGAGGACACCTGATGACGGGAACGATTGAACGGATCATTCGCTCACTGGATGTGGCGCTTGATCGGCGCAAGCTTGTGTTTGCGATGCTGAGTCTGTTGCTGCTGGGGCTAGTCTTTGGCGCTGTTGTCGTGGTGAGCGGGCTGTTTGGGCAGCTAGCTGGCTGGCTCGGCGCGGTGGTGCTGATCTTCGGCATGCTGCTGCTCATGGCGCTCAACGGTGTGACCACCGGCGGCCTGAGCTACATGATGGT
>JALONX010000553.1 GCA_025454695.1 Chloroflexaceae bacterium | reverse complement strand
GCCCGCGAGGCAGCGGCCTGGGGCATCACGGTGAACGCGGTGGAGACGGGGCTGATCGAGACCGAGTTTCTGGACAGTATTCCGAGTGAACTGCGAAGCTGGAGCGAACGGGTGATTGCGTTGCGGCGGCTGGGGCAGCCAAAAGAAGTGGCGGCAGCGGTGGTATTTCTGGCTTCGTCGCAGGCGTCCTACATCACAGGGCAAACCCTGACTGTGGACGGCGGCTGGAAGATGGCATAAAAAAGCGCCTCAAGAGTTCAACTTCGCTCTCCGAAGATTTTTCCTGATACTTTTTACAGGACTATCAGTGTTCTTTAGAAGTATTTCTTCCATTGAATTGATAGTAATGTAAAACCTCAGTCTCTTCAGTTTCGGCACTTTAATCATCGAATATACTTTACAGTATCCGCTACACTGCTCTCCATTCAGCTTTCGCTGTGTCAGCTTTTGTGTTCGGGCATTGCTTGTGTTGTGGCTTCACTTTATTTTATAGGCACACAGTCCAAGCTTTTCTGTAAAGAATACCAGTTTGACTTGCAGAACATCTCGTTTTCCGTCGAAAACGTAGCGTTTGCTTGTTAGTCTCTTTGAATAGTGCCCTTTGCTCCTATTCATTTCCCCTAACTTACGGTCGCCCCCATTTCGTTCACCCATTCACCATAGACAAAGTACCTGGGGTACGCCGCTTGTACTACTGATATCATCTATTCGATTGTTAATTTGCCTTTGTGCGTTGCTGTTCTCTTGAGGCTACGGGAGTATCTTAGCACACTCTTAATGCAAAATCAAGATTTTTATCGCACATTGACGATAAAGTGCTTAAAGAGCTTTTGCTTTTTGATAGAAGTGCGTTGGGATAGGATGTTTTTGATGTTGGGATTCTTTGTGAAAAGAAGAGTGTAAAATATTTTTCACGTTCTGCCATGCTCCATAGTTGGTGTGGGCACAACCGCCTACCCCGAGTCCAGCGCGATGCGTTCGGCGACGGCCTTGCCTGAGAGCAGCACCAGCGGAATGCCGCCGCCGGGGTGGGTGCCGCCACCGACGAAGTAGAGCCGCCGGGCGTGGCGGGCGCGCAAGGGCGGGCGCATAAAGGCCACAAAGGGGTTGTTTGAGGCCAGCCCATAGATCGCGCCGCCCGCAGCGTTGTAGCGCGACTCAAGCTCCGCTGGTGTCCAGATCTCCTCAACGGCGATCTGCTGGCTCAGCCCTGCAAGCCCCATGCGTTCGAGTTTGCGAATGACCAGGTCGCGGTAGCCCGCCGCTTCGCGTTCCCACTGCACCCGCCCATCTACGGCTGGCGCGTTCACGAGGACAAACAGGTTCATGTGGCCGGGCGGCGCATGGTGTGCGTCCGTCACGCTGGAAGCATTGATGTAAATCGTGGGGTCGGGGGCGGGCACCCGTTTCTGGAAGATGGCCGCAAACTCGCGCTGGTAGTCCTGGCTGAAGAAGATGTTGTGGTGGCGCAGCTGCTCATATACCCGTTTGATGCCGAGGAACAGAATAAAGCCGCTGCACGATGGTTCGAGCCGTTGCAGCCTGGTGGCTGTGGCAGGCTGCCCCTGCACCAGCGGCCCGCTGCCGACTACGCCGTTGTAGCTGTAGCGTGGGTCGGCGTTGACAACCACTTGCGCCCCATCCACATGCTGGCCATTGGCCAGGCACACGCCACGAGTCTGGCCTGCTTCGATACAGACTTCCTGCACCGGCGTACTGGTGCGCACCTCCACGCCTAACTCTTGCGCCAGCTGGAGCAGTGCCCGTCCCAATTCATACATGCCGCCACGCACATACCAGCCGCCTTCGGCAAATTCAATGTAGGAGATGACGTTGAAGGTAGCGGGCGATTGGTAGGGGGAGGAGCCGTTGTAGGTGGCGTAGCGGTTGAAGACCTGGCGCAGGTAGGGGCTGCGGAAATAGCTCCGCACGGCGGCGTCCATGGTGCGCAGGGCATCAATGCGAGGGCCGTTTTGCATCAGCTGCAGGTCGAGCATGTCGCGCAGACCGTCGAAGGGCCGCAACATAAACGTGTCGGCTACAGCCCCGTAGATGGTGGCGGCGTAGGCCATAAAACGGTAGAAGCCTGTGACATCGCGCGGCTCCAACCGTTCGATTTCCTGTACCAGTTGCGGCAGGCGCTGCCATGCGTCGAAATTGGTACCATCGGGCCAGAAGTAGCGACATGTGGGGTCAATCTGCATCAGATCGAGATAGTCTTCCATGCGGCGGCCCGCTGCCGCAAACAGGTCGCGAATGATCCAGGGCATAGTCAGCAGCGAAGGGCCGGTGTCGAAGGTGTAGCCGTCGCGTTCGAGCAGGTTGAGTTTGCCGCCAACGCGCTCATTTTTTTCAAACACGATGACACGGCGGCCCTGGGCGGCGAGCCGAATGGCGGCAGCCAGCCCGCCCAGCCCCGCGCCAACGATGAGTGTAGGAGATGACATAATTCTGAAATGGCCACAGTGGGCACAGCGCGCACAGAGAGGTGGTGAACCTGCTACTCTCTGTGACGAATGCGGTTATTGTATGCACTGTACCACAAAAGACGCATGTGGGTTCCGCAGCAGTTGTGAAATCTGTATCTAAAAAAGGCCTGTTCTCGTCTGAACAGCCCGCTTTTGCGGTTGACACGCCTGTAGCTTTGCGGTACCATACGCAACGCACCTATGACCGGGGCGGCATGCAACGCAGCGAGCCGCAAGTAGAACGGTGGCAGCAGCCTCAGCACCTCCACATGGTGACGATAGCCTATGCGCGAATACATTGAGCAATTTCTGGCGGAGATGACCAGGGAACGGAACATGGCAGCCAACACCGCTGCCGCGTACCGTACTGACCTTGAGCAGTTTGTAGACTTCCTGCACAATCAGCAGGTGGCGGACTGGGCCGGGGTAACACGCGACCACATGCTGGCGTTTCTGCTGTTTCTACGCGAACGGCGCTATGCCAATGCTACAGTGGCCCGGCGCACCGCCGCTGTGAAGTCGTTCTGCGGCTACTTGCGTACCGCTGGCGTGATTATGATTGACCCGACTGACCAGGTGGACTCACCACGGGTTGATCGTTCGACGCCCCGTGCCATTACGCCGGTGCAGGTGGATGAGCTGCTGGAGCTGCCGCTGCGGAGTTCGTCGCCCGAGGGCCTGCGCGACAAGGCCATGCTGGAACTGCTCTACACCACGGGCATGCGGGTGAGCGAGCTGGTGGCGCTCAACCGCGATGATGTGGACATGGAAGCGACCAGTGTGCGCTGCCCCGGCAAAAATGGCCGCACCCGTAGCCTGCCGCTGAGCGGTAGTGCAACAACGGCGCTGGAAGAATATCTGGATGTGTCGCGGCCCCAGCTGGCCCGCAACGCCGATGGCCAGAGCGAGGCTTTTTTCCTCAACCACCGGGGCAAGCGGCTCACCCGGCAGGGCTTCTGGCTTATTCTTAAGGGCTATGGCGAGGAACTGGGCCTGGACGACCTGACACCCCACACCTTGCGCCATTCGTTTGCGGCCCACATGCTCAACAATGGGGCTGACTTGCGCCAGGTGCAGGAGTTGCTTGGCCACGCTTCCCTTTCGACCACCCAGATTTACAATCAGTTGCTGGATGGCCGCCCGAAGCCGCCAGCCATTGGACGCCTGCCCCAACCGGCGCAGCCAGCTCCTGCTCGCCCGCTAGACGGCAGCAACGGCGTTCACAACGATGATTACGAGTTGGTGGAGGCGGAGTACGAGGACGATTAGGCGATTGACGATTGACGATTGACGATTGACGATTGACGATTGACTCGTCCGGTGGATATGTTTACGAGTCCGTCCTACGGACGATGTTGTTGTTGGATGGTGTGGTATACTGGTAAGCAGTGGTGATGAAGCAGAGGAGTACCCGCAGTGTCGGCCTGTAGCGAGCCTGGGGCGGTGGAAGCCAGGTGGCAGGGCGGCGGGGAAGGGCGCTGTGGAGCCAGAACGAGACAAAGAGACTGTTGTGATTTTGGATTTTCGATTGTAGATTTTGGATTGAGTAGTTAGTCCATAAACGAAGTTTTCTTGCAGGTCGCTCTGCTTCAGCCACCGAATGAATTCGGCGTCTGAAAGGCAAAAGCACGCTGAAGCGTGTTGCTCTGGACATACTGACAAACTTTGTTGACAGACTAGTACATCCAAAATCGAAAATCAAAAATCCAAAATCCCGGTAACTGGGGTGGAACCGCGCGTGACGGCGTCATGCGTCCCCAGGCGATGAGGAATCATCGCCTGGGGTTTTTGTTTTTGAGGAGGAAATTATGCCAGCAGTCACAATGGAACAGGTGGTGTCGCTCTGCAAACGGCGGGGCTTTGTGTTTCCCGGTAGCGATATTTACGGCGGCTTGCAGGGAACGTATGACTACGGCCCGCTTGGGGTGGAACTGAAGCTCAATATTCAGAATGACTGGTGGCGCACCAACGTCTACGAGCGGGACGATATGGAAGGGCTGGACGCCGCCATTCTGATGAACCGGCTGGCCTGGAAATATTCCGGCCACGAGGAGACCTTCACCGACCCGCTGGTGGACTGCCTGGTGTGCCGGGGGCGCTTCCGGGCCGACAAAATGGCCGACGCTCGCTGCCTGCTGCATGGCAACAAGCGCCCCGGCGAGTGTGAAGGCAAGTTTACCGAACCGCGTCCCTTCAACATGATGTTTAAGACCCAGATTGGCCCGGTGGCCGATTCTGAGTCGTTTGCCTACCTGCGCCCGGAAACGGCCCAGGGCATTTTTGTGAACTTCGCCAATGTGCAGATGACGGCCAGCCGCAAGCTGCCCTTTGGTATTGCGCAAAT
>JALONX010000552.1 GCA_025454695.1 Chloroflexaceae bacterium | reverse complement strand
GCTGCCAACTGCCAACTGCGTAACGCTGCCAACTGCCAACTGCCAACGGTTCTCAACTCTTAATTCAATAATACTTATCAATACAAATATTCTTTTTTGCACAGCTTTTGTTTATATTGACAAAATCGGGCTACTGAATTACATTACAGCCAATACACTTCTACAGCGGCTTGCAGACGAATTGAGCGAGCACGATAGCGTGTTTTCGTATTGCGATGCTGGTTAAAACTGCAATCAGCCAATCTGCAATCTGCAATCTGCTATAGATGGCTACATGTCGAAGCAGACAACCACGACCAGTGAAGGTTCCCCGCCATGCACATCGTCGTCGCCAGCAACAACCTGTTCCGCCGTGAACTCTCCGCCTACATCCTGACCGAAGCCGGTCACACCGTCCACGAAGTCAGTGATAGTTCGGCCCTGTTGCGCTGCCTGGAGGTGCTGCAACCAGCCCTGGTGCTGCTCGATTACTGGCTCACTGGGGGGCAGTGGCGCGACATGGCCAACGCCATTCACCAGCGCTGCCCTGCCAATATTGTGCCGCTGCTAAATGATGCCAGCCTGCTTGGCCAGGCTTCCCCTGCTGGTGAACTGGAACAACACCCCATTATCTGGCCTTTCCGGGCCGAAGATTTGTTGGATCGGGTTGCCACAGTGAAACACAGCTTCTCCAATAACCACCACGGGCCAGCGCTGCGCAAGCGCACCTCTACCGAAATGGCCTGATGTCACGGGCGCTATGTCCAGGTTCACCGGTGGTGGAGGTTTGGAGGCGGCTTCGCCACCCAAAAACAACCAGAAAACCGGTTTACCAGCATTTCCAACGGTGCTGATATAGGCCTACAATACCATTGACCAGCACCACTACAAACGTTATAATGCCTGTATCTAAAAGAAGAAACTGGATTGTACGCCGCCCTGCCTGTCCACCAGGCTTTTCGCCCGAACCTGGTGGTCACAACGGGTGATAGAAACAGCAAGGCAGTTGCTCCCATTCCCTTGCCTGCGCTTGCTGTTGCACTAGCATGGCCGATCGTGTCTACCGAACTGAAGCCCTCATCCTGCGTCGGACTGATTTCAACGAAGCAGATCGCTTGCTGACGCTAGTGACGCCGGGTGGCAAACGCCGGGTGGTTGCCAAAGGCGTGCGCAAAACCACCAGCCGCCTCGCCGGGCATATTGAACTGTTCACCCACAGCCAGTTGCTGCTGGCCCTGGGCCGCAACCTCGACATCGTCACCCAGAGCCAGATTCTTGAGCGCTACGAGACGCTGCGCACCGAGCTACCCCGCCTCAGCTGCGGCTACTACGCCGCCGAGCTGTATGATAAGGTGACGCCGGAAGAGGGCGAAGAAAATCCTCTGCTCTTCCGACTCATGGTACAAACCTTTGCAGCCCTCGACACCAGCACCAACCCGACCCTGGTGTTGCGCATGTTTGAACTGCGCCTGCTGCACGCCATCGGCTACCGGCCCAATCTGCACCGCTGTGTGGCCAGCCAGGAACTCTTGACTGAAGAGGCAAACCGCTTCAGCCCGGCCCTTGGCGGCATGCTCAGCCCGGCCCACACCAGCGCCGACCGCAACGCCCTGCCGATTAGCTTGAACGCCTTTAAGCTGCTGCGCTACCTGCAAACCGTTGGCGACGAAAAGCAGCCCTATCAGACTATCGAACGGCTCAACATCTCCGAGGGGGTGCAGCGAGAAGCTGAAAGCGTGTTGCGGGCCTACCTACGCACCATTCTGGAACGGGAGCTGAAAACAGCCGCCTTTCTCGACTCGGTGCTGCGTAGCCCGTGATACGTTCTGGTATGCATCGTGATGTAGAATACAACTTATATGGCGCGTTTCTATCAAGCGCCAGCCACAGCGTTACACGTATCGAAGGAGCACTACGTGGCCTATCTTGATGAATTGCTTGGACGCGGCGAACAGGTTCTCTACATTGCCCGCCAGCACCTGTTTGTGCTGCTGAGTCGCTTGATCGCCGAAATGATGGTGATTGGCGTGCTCGTTGCCGCCGGTGTCGTGTCGGCCCAGGTCTTTAATAGCCCCTCGCCTTTTGTAAGCGGCATGACTGACGGCATGGTGCTGCTGGTGGCGTGCGCCGTGGGCTGCATCGTCGTTGTTATCAGCGGCCTGATTGACTACATGCGCTGGAACACGGAACAGTATGTTATCACCGACCGGCGCGTCATTCAGCTGCGCGGCGTACTGAACAAATCGGTGATCGATTCGTCGCTCGATAAGATCAACGACGTGGAACTGCGTCAGACCCTGCTGGGCCGCATGTTTAACTTCGGCACAATTGAAATTCTGACCGCCTCCGACGAAGGTGTGAACATGCTTGACCGCATTGCCGGGCCGCTAGAATTTAAGAAAGCCATGCTGGAGGCCAAACACAACCACGAACGAGGCTATGGCTATCTTGACCCACATGTGTATGCCAATGCCTATCAACCAGCGCCCTCGCGGCCCGACATTCAGCACACGTTGGAAGAACTGGCAACCCTTCGAGACCGTGGTATTCTTTCGATCGCTGAGTTTGAAGAAAAAAAGCGTGAGTTGTTGAGCCGGATTTGATGCCGATTGCAGTTGGCAGTTGGCGACCCCAAGAAGTTTGCAAACTGTAAACTGTTTCCCGCTAACTGAATGGAAGCCTCGTACCTCCAACTATGCTTTACGAAGACATCGAAACCGCCCGCGCCGTTGTCGCCGCTCGCACCAGCCTGATGCCCCGTGTTGGTCTCATTCTTGGCTCCGGTCTCGGCTCCCTCGCCGATGAGCTTGCGGACGCCACCGTCATTCCCTATGCCGAAATTCCGGGCTTTTTCACCTCGCAAGTGCATGGTCACCGCAGCGAACTGGCCCTGGGCCACCTGGGCGGCCAGCCCGTAGCGGTGATGCGGGGCCGTTTCCACTTTTACGAGGGCCACACCATGCAGCAGGTCACCTTTCCCGTGCGGGTGATGCGTGCCCTGGGCTGCCACACGCTTATCGCCACCAACGCCGCTGGCGGGCTGCGCCCCGACTGGCAGGTGGGCGACATCATGCGCCTCAACGACCAGATTTTTCTGCCGGGTATGGTTGGGCAGCACCCACTTATTGGCCACAACGACGAGCGGCTCGGCCCGCGCTTCCCGGCCATGGTTGGCGCATTTGAGAATGAACTGGTGCCGATGGCCCGTGACACCGCCGCCAGCCTGGGCTTCACCCTGCGCGAGGGCGTCTACTGCATGCTCAGCGGGCCGCACTTTGAAAGCGCTGCCGAACTGCGCATGCTGCAACGGCTGGGGGTCGACGCCGTGGGCATGTCCACCGCGCCAGAAATTATGGTCGCCCGTCACGGCGGCATGCGCGTGCTGGCCTTCTCGCTCATCACCAACCTGGCCCTGCCCGACGGCGCACCCGCCAACCACGAAGAGGTGTTGGAAGCGGGCGAAGCCGCCAAGCCCCGGTTTGGCGCACTCTTGCGGGGTATTTTGGAGCGGATGACAAAGGCCGATACTGCGTAATGCATAATGCGTAATCTGTAACCGGGCCAACTGCCTGCCCTTCGACAAGCTCAGGGCAGGCTGCCAACTGCCAACTGCTAACTGTACACAGACTCATACGTCATCATTCATCCTTCATAATTTCCTGAGGAGCGCCTATGCCGCCGCTGACCCTGCTCTCCACCGTGGCCGAGTTCGATGCGGGCGTGCGTAAGGGGCTGGCGGAGTACTGGATCACCAGTGCGGAAGAGTTTTTCGGCGTTGTTCGTTTTAGCGGGCCAGCAGCGCTCGCCCAGGCCCTCAAGCTGCCGCAGGAACGTATTCGCAGCCTGGCGAACGCGGCCCAGGCCGTGCTGCCCGCCGATGTGGCCTTCGATACGCTGGCCGACATGCCCGTGGCCACGGGGGCCGTGTTTGAAGGCATGGAGTTGCCAGAAGCCGCTGTTGCCTTTGCCCCACCAAGCTTGCCCGCCAGCACCAACCTGAGCCGCAATGTGCCACCGCCGGGACAGCAAGGCCAGCGCAACAGCTGTGTGGCCTTTACCCTCGCCGCCATGTACCAGCAGATGAGCGGCGACCCGAGCGACCTTTCCGAGCAGTTTCTCTACTGGGCCTGCAAAGAGCGCGATGGCATTCCCGGCGACAACGGCACCCGCCCCGACCTTGCCATGCGCCTGCTGGCCGAACTGGGCATTTGCCGCGAGCCAACCTGGCCCTACAACCCCACCAGAACAGACCAGAACCCCGGTCACGGGCCGCCGCCGCCAGCCGCCGCCCCGGAAGCGTTGCAACGCCGCATCACTGGCTTTTCCAGCCTGCCCGCCAAAGACTTCCGCCAGATCCAGGCCGCTCTCGCCAGCGGCAAAGCGGTGCTGCTAGGCCTGCCCATTTTTCAACACTGGAGCGGCACCTGGGGCGCACGCATGCTGGGGCGGGTGCGCAAGCCCCTGCC
Source organism: Chloroflexaceae bacterium (assembly GCA_025454695.1). Lineage (GTDB taxonomy): Bacteria > Chloroflexota > Chloroflexia > Chloroflexales > Chloroflexaceae > JALONX01. Next base: position 368 of record JALONX010000552.1, on the reverse strand, counting down.
GAATGAGCACTCGTTGGGCGGCCACGCCATGTGCGCCACTGGCTACCAGAATGATACCAGCGTGCCCGGCGGCGGCTACTTTATTGTGCGCAACAGCTGGGGCACCGATTGGGGCAAAGACAACCCCGACGGCCCCGGCTACGCCCACATTCCCTACCAGGTTATTTTTGAGCAGAATATGGTGGCCCTGGTGATTGACGGGGTTGTAGCCGCTCCAACCACCAGTAAAGGCCGTGGGAGTCGCAACAGCGGGCGGGGCAGCCGTAGCGGGCGGGGCAGCCGCACAAGTGCCACTGCTGCCACCACGCCTGCTCCAACGGTTGGCGCAAGTCAAAACGACCTGCGGGCGCTCTACCACGAGGCCCAGG
>JALONX010000551.1 GCA_025454695.1 Chloroflexaceae bacterium | reverse complement strand
AGCCGAAAACGACTCGGAAGTGACCCTTTCGGGATGTGTTGGCAGCTACTACGAGAAGCAATTGGCCCAAGAGACCGTGCGTCCCGCGTTGGGTGATCGTCGATTGCTCAACATGGTCCGTGTGAAGCGGTCGTAATCGCAACCGACTCCCGAACCCACGAAAACCACCGCACTCACCGGACTTCCCCCGATATCGGTGAGTGTTCTCATTTTGAGCCGAAATCCGCCCGCTGCCTATTTCTTTTCGCCGGAACGTGTGATAGCCTATTTTCATCCCGCCTGCAAAATTCCCTCTCGCTCAGGAGCAATCTTGTGCCAATCACGCCACCTCATCGCCATGCGATCGGCATCACTCGCCGAGAGATGGTACAAATCGGGTATTCTGGCCTGCTGGGAGCAACGCTCGGCGGTTTGCCGATCCATTCCGCAAGCGCTGAAACAGGGAGCAACTCCCGTGCGTCGAAACCGCGAACGCCCAAATCGGTGATTTTGGTCTTTCTCAACAAATTCTGCGTGACCAGCCCGCGTGGGACTTGATCGTTACCCGCCTGCCCTATACCCTGACGTTGATGGGAGTCTCGACACTACTGGCTATTCTGATTGCTATCCCCATCGGGGTTTACTCGGCGGTGCGCCAGTATTCAAAGTTCGACTACATCATGACCACGGTCACGTTTATTGGTATCTCGCTACCGGGTTTTGTGTTTGGCATTTTCTTGATTCTGATCTTCTCGGTGGGCGCACAGGCCGCCGGGTGGCCCTTTTTGCCGTCTGGCAATGCCCAGTCTCCCCGCGATTGGGTGATGCCCGTGTTGAACTGGCGGATTGACTCCGGTTCATTTGCCGATCGATTGCTGCACTTTATTATGCCCTGTGCGGTGTTGACTTTTATCGGCATTGCCGGGTGGAGTCGCTTTATTCGGGGCAGCATGCTGGAAGTGCTGAACCTCGACTATGTGCGCACCGCCCGTGCTAAAGGTGTGAAGGAGCAGCTGGTTATTCTTAAGCACGCCCTGCGCAACTCACTTATTCCCTTTGTGACACTGCTGGCCGGTGTGCTGGCAAGCATCTTCGGCGGTGCAATTCTGACCGAGACGGTCTTTAACTACCCCGGCCTTGGTTTACTGCTGATCAACGCAATCACGCGGCAGGATTACAACGTAGCGATGGCACTGCTCTTTATCAACATTGTGCTGCTGTTGATTGGATACCTGATAACCGATATTCTCTATGCCGTGGTAGACCCGCGGATTCGTGTGAGCTAGGAGGGCTTCCATGGCGACTGCCGCCTCACCAACCGTTTCCGTAGAAGAGGGCAAGCGCGAACAGTCCGAAACCCAGTGGGCAATTGCCTTTCGGCGTTTTCGGCGACATCGGCTGGCGATGATAAGTTTGTTTGTGCTGGTCATATTCTATATGGTCGCTTTTCTGGCTCCAGTCATCGCACCTTTTCCCCGTGACTACCAGCGGGTGCAGGATGGCCTGCTGACGCCGATGAGTGTAGACACGCAGGGGAATGTCCGTATTCTTGGGAGTGACCGTATCGGCAAAGATCTCTTTTCGCTGCTGCTCTACGCTGCTCGCATTTCGCTGACGACGGCCTTGATTGTGTCACTGATTGCGGCTACAGTTGGTGTGGTACTGGGCCTGGTGGCTGGTTTCTTTCGTGGCTGGGTTGACACGATCATTACCCGCACCGCCGAGTTTATCTCTACCTTCCCCGACTTACCGATCTTGCTCATCCTGGCCTCGATCCTGGTGCGTTCAGAGAATGTGCCCGTGCCAGGATTTATCACGGCATTTGTTGGCGTTGTGATGGGCATTAGCGAACGGGAATCCCGCATTGTGGCTCTGGTGATTTTGGTGTTGTCGTTTCTGAGCTGGATCGGTATCTTCCGCCTGATGCGGGGCATGGTGTTTCAGGTGCGCGAACAGCAGTACATCGAGTCATCGCGTGCCCTTGGTGCTTCAAACCTGCGTATTCTGGCCAAACACGTCTTCCCCAATGCCCTGCCGCCGATCATTGTGAGCTTTACCTTGTTGCTCAACGGGGCGCTGGTCTCCGAGTCGGCCCTCAGTTTTCTGGGCCTTGGTATTCAGGAGCCGACGCCGACCTGGGGCAACATGCTGAACGTAGCGCGCAGCTTTATGTTTGAGCACCCCTGGATGCCGCTGGTGCCCAGCCTGCCGCTCCTGATTGTTGCTATCGCCATCAACTACATTGGCGACGGTCTGCGCGATGCCCTTGACCCACGGCAGCGGGCAGGGTGACAAACGCTGAACCCTTCAGCATTGCTCAGGGCAGGCCATGAGCGTTGAACGATGATATGGCAGTGCGAGTTACGGATTACAGATGACGCATTATGCTTCGCGTCCTTGCGGATCACCACGGAGAAACATGTGACGACAACAGTTCGCGCACCAGAGAAACTGGCTACAAACGGCTCCGCCGACTCGCGGTATCTATTACAGGTGGTAGGTCTCAAAACCCACTTCTTCACCGAAAAAGGGGTGGTGCAGGCGGTAGATGGGATTGACCTGGCCTTGCGCCGAGGCGAAACGCTGGCCGTGGTGGGTGAGAGCGGCAGCGGTAAAAGTGTAACCTCTCTTTCCATTCTGCGGTTGGTGGCTGCGCCCGGCAAGATTGTCGAAGGCAGCGTCACCTTTGATGGCACGAACTTGCTGGGGCTGGACGATGAGGAGATGCGCAACCTGCGCGGTAACCGCATTTCGATGATTTTTCAGCAGCCCACCACCTGCCTCAACCCGGTGTTTAAGGTTGGCGACCAGATTAAAGAGGCGCTGCAAATTCACCAGGGACTCACTGGCGTGGAGGCCGACAAACGCTGTGTTGAGTTGCTCGGCATGGTCGGCCTGCCCGATCCATCCCGGCGCATGAACCAGTATCCCCACGAGCTTTCCGGTGGGCAGTGCCAGCGTGTGATGATCGCTATGGCCCTGGCCTGCAACCCCGAACTGCTCATCGCCGACGAGCCGACGACTGCCCTCGATGTAACCATCCAGGCCCAGATTCTGGACTTGATGCGGGCGCTGCGGGAAAAGATTGACACCGCCATTGTGCTCATCACCCACGATATGGGCGTGGTAGCCGAGATGGCCGACAATGTGGCGGTGATGTATGCGGGCCAGATTGTCGAGTACGCTGATGTGAAGAGTACCTTTGCCGATCCTAAACACCCCTACACCCAGGGCCTGCTGGCCTCAATGCCGACGCTTGGCCAGAAGGTGGAAGAGTTGGCGGTGATCCCCGGCACCGTGCCAAGCCTGATCAATCCGCCCAAGGGCTGCCGCTTTGCCGGGCGCTGTTCCAAACGCTTCGACAAGTGTGACGAAGCCCCACCGCTGCTGACGCTGGAAGGCGGGCGCAAAGTGCGCTGCTGGTTGTACGAATAGCACGCTCAAAGCTGGCCGAAAAGGCGCAAAGCTCGCAAAGGATTGCAGAAATTTTTTGCCCACTGTGCGGCTTTGTGCGAGACTCAAAAGGAAAAACGATGGCTGTTGCACCATTGCCAAAACCTCAGAACGATACACTGCTTGAAGTTGATAACCTGAAGAAGCATTTTCCGATCAAGGGCGGGTTCTTGCGCCGCACCGTGGCTACGGTGAAGGCGGTGGATGGCGTGAGCTTCGCGGTGAAGCGGGGTGAAACACTGGGCCTGGTGGGCGAAAGTGGCTGTGGCAAAACCACCACCGGGCGTACCGTTTTGCGCCTGGAAAAGGCCACCAGCGGCGAGGTGTTGTTTGAGGGCAAGGATGTACTGAAGGCGTCGGGCGGGCAGATGAAGAACCTGCGCCGCGACATGCAGATCGTCTTTCAGGATCCCTATGCCTCACTCGATCCGCGCATCACCGTCGGCGAAAGCATTGCCGAAGGCCTGGTGATCCACGGCATCGGCAGCGCTAGCGAACGGGCCGACCGGGTGCGTGAGGTGATGGCTCGCGTGGGTCTCCATTCGGCTCAGGCCAACCGTTTTCCCCACGAGTTCTCCGGCGGGCAACGCCAGCGCATTGGCATCGCCCGTGCGCTGATTATGAACCCCAAGCTGATTGTCTGCGACGAGCCGGTCTCGGCGCTAGACGTGAGTATCCAGTCGCAAGTGCTAAACCTGCTGCGCAACTTGCAACAGGAATTTGGTCTGACCTACCTCTTCATTGCCCACAACCTGAGCGTGGTGGAACATATCAGCGACCGGGTGGGCGTGATGTACCTGGGCAAAATGGTGGAACTGGCTGACAGCGAAGACCTGTTTCGCGAGCCACTGCATCCCTACACCAAAGCCCTTATCACTGCCATTCCTGTGGCCGATCCCACGGTGAAGCGGGAGCGCATCGTCCTCCAGGGCGACGTACCTAGCCCCATCAACCCGCCCTCGGGCTGCCGCTTCCACCCCCGCTGTTGGATCGCCAAAGACATCTGCAAGGAGCAAGATCCGGCCTTCGAGGAGAAGCGGAAAGGCCACTGGGCCGCCTGCCACTTCGCCGGGCAGTTCTGAGTATGGAGAACAGAGATTGGCGATGAGAGATTAGGCTGAGTTGCGTTAATCTCCAATCTCTCATTGCCAATCTCTTATGAACGAAGCTCTTGCCAACATCCGCCCCTTTGCCGATGCTGTTCGCGCCAATGTGGCCCGTGTAATTGTGGGCAAGGCCGCCGCGCTGGAACTGCTGCTGGTTGCCCTGCTGTGCGGCGGCCACGCCCTGCTGGAAGATGTGCCCGGCGTGGGCAAAACCATGCTGGCGCGGGCGCTGGCCGTGTCGCTTGGGCTGCAATTCCGCCGCCTACAATGCACCCCCGACCT
>JALONX010000031.1 GCA_025454695.1 Chloroflexaceae bacterium | reverse complement strand
GCAGCCAGGGTTCGCTGATTGTGTTTGTGGTGCTGATCTTCTACTACGCCTTCGCGATGAACCGCCTGGATCAGAAATACGGCCTGAAGGACAAGGATAAGTAGGCGCGGGTGCGCTGCTGGTCTTTCCGACGATTTCCCGGCCACTCGGCACAATAAGGTAAACCCCTACCAGGAGTATGTTTCAATGGCTGCAACTGCTGCTTCCGGGCTGCGCGGCAACAAAATGGCGCAGTACTACGGCTACTTTACTGTTGGTTTTCTGGCCTTCAGTCTGATTCTGGGGGCGCTGGAACTGATGGGCATGGCCTCCACCGGCTTCATCGGCTGGTGCTTTTTGTTGATGACCATGGGCCTCTACGCCACCATCGGCATTTTGAGCCGCACCAAGGCCCTGGATGACTACTACGTCGCCGGGCGCAGTGTTCCGGCGATCTTCAACGGCATGGCCACCGGCTCGGACTGGATGAGCGCGGCCTCGTTTATCAGCATGGCGGGCACGCTCTATGCCCTGGGCTACGATGGCCTGGCCTACATCATGGGCTGGACGGGCGGCTATGTGCTGCTGGCGCTGCTGTTTGCGCCCTACATCCGCAAGTTCGGCCAGTATACCGTGCCAGACTTTGTGGGTGCCCGCTTTGGCGGCAACAATGCCCGCGTGGTAGCCGCCATTGCCGCTATTCTGGTGAGCCTCACCTATGTGACGGCCCAGGTGGTGGGTGTGGGCCTGATCATGTCGCGCTTTGTGGGTGTGAGCTATGAGTGGGGCGTGATTCTCGGCCTTTCGGGCGTGCTGGTCTGTTCCTTCCTCGGTGGCATGAAGGCGGTGACGTGGACTCAGGTGGCCCAGTATATCATCCTGATTATTGCCTACCTGGTGCCGGTGACGTTCCTTTCGCTGAAGCTGACCGGCATTCCCATTCCGCAGTTTGCCTACGGCCAGGCCTTGCAGAACATCACCCGGCTGGAGCAGGAGCAGAAAATCTCCTCAACGACCGAGTCGGCAGTTGTGCCAGGCAAGATGGTCACCAGCGGCTATGTTCCGGCCTACAACGAGGGCATTAGCAACGCGGCGGGGGTAACGGCAGTTGGCCAGATCAACAGCTACTTTGGCACCCAGTTTACGCCGCCTGCACCTCAGGCCATTCCCGATGCAACCAAGCCCGAGTTGGGTGACTGGCGCGGCACGCCGTGGAACTTCCTAGCGCTCACCGTCTGTCTGATGTTGGGGACGGCGGGACTGCCCCACATTCTCATTCGGTTCTACACCGTGCCGAGCGTGCGCGAAAGCCGCATGAGCGTGGGTTACTCGCTGTTCTTTATCTTCCTGCTCTACTTCACCGCCCCGGCCTACGCCGCCTTCGCCCGCTGGGAGATTTTGCAGAATGTGGTGGGCAAGCAGGCCGCGCTAACCGAATTTAACGGTAGGCAAACCGTCACGATTCTGGACGATAGCGGCCAGCCGCTGCCCTGGGTGGCGCGCTATTCCAGCATTGGCCTCTTCACCCTGCGCGACTACACCACGCTGGAAGGTAGCGATGGCACCAAACCGGCCACATGGGCAGCCCCGGCCTTTACCAACAAGTCGGTGGCATGGGCCGATGCCAACGGCGACGGCAAGATTCAGCTGGGGGCCTTCTCGGAGGCCGAGGTTGAGGGCAAAAAGGTGGGCACGGCGGGCGAGCTTTCCGGCACTGGCATTACCGCCGCCAACACCAATGGTCGGGTGCAGTTCGCCGAGTTGGGCATTGACAACGACCTGATCGTGCTTTCGACGCCGGAGATTGCGGGCCTGCCCTACACCGTGGCCGCGCTGGTGGCGGCGGGTGGTCTGGCGGCAGCCCTTTCCACCGCCGACGGCCTGCTGGTGGTGATCGCCTCGGCGATTGCCCACGATGTCTACTTCCGCACCATTAACCCCAAGGCCAGCATGCAGCGCCGCATGTGGCTGGGCAAGATTATGATCGTGGTGGCAGCGGCGATTGCGGCCATTCTGGCCCTGCCGCGCCTGGCGCTGATTGCGCAAATGGTGGCCTGGGCCTTCTCGATGGCGGCGGCCTCCTTCTTCCCGATCATTCTGTTGGGCATCTTCTGGAAGCGGGCCAACGGCCCCGGTGCCATTGCGGGCATCGTTGGTGGTCTCACCGTCACCATCTTCTACATGATCACCAACTACTTCAACCCGGCCTTTAATGTGCTGGGCATCACTCACCTGGGTGCGGGCATCTTCGGTATGCCAGTGGCCTTTGGGCTGTGCTACATCGTGAGCATGCTCACCGCGCCGCCGCCCAAGGAGATTCAGGAGTTGGTGGATCACCTGCGCGACCCGAACGAGGACGACGAGCTGATGACGCAGATCGCGGGCACCAAGGGTGCAGCGGGAGCGCACTAAGCGTTGGTCTTTAGTGACAGGAGTTACGTGATCATCACAAGCGTTTGGATCGCGACGGGCGCGAAACGACGCGAAAAACGCGAAATCCAACGGTCTTTCACGTTTTTCGCGTTTCTTTCGTTCGTTTCGAGTTCCAAAGTCTGCTCACCGCGTAATTCGTGTTACTAAAAGGCTTAACAGGATGAACAGGATTATTTGCGCAGCCACACTCCGTTCTGGTTGAGCAATCCTGTTAAGCTTGTTGAAGGACAAAGGGCCGCCGATGCACTGTCATCGGTGGCCCTTCGTCCTTTGTTACCCATGGGCAAGAGGCCAAAGCGTTTTTCGTCAATATCGCGGATCACGAGCTTGCCGCAGGGCTAAGCAGGCGGCGCAGGCGTGCTTCCAGGGCGGGCACGCGGCTGCTTTCGCCGGTGATGCGGATCGTCGTCTGCCGTGACGGCCCAACGGTGACGGTTATGCGCTCCTGATGCGACTGCATAAAGCGGTATTCGTGGTAGTGCTCATCGTCAACAACAAAGGCAGTGGTGGGGAAGGCTTCGTAACGCCGCAGCAGCAGCGGCAGGCAGTCATCGCTGGCGAGCTGAATCTCGCCGGTGTAGGCGATCTCTTTGTAGGTCGGGTCGTCGGGCCGGAACTCAAGCCAGTACTGCCAGTCGAACAGTTGCGCCAGGATGGCGTCGGAAAAGCGTTCGCTATGCATGACCCAGGGCGGCTGGTTGAGCCATGCAAACAACACCGGCGGGTCGTCGCCCTGATCCAGGGTCACAATCTTGGAGAAATTGTTCTGGTTCTCGCTGCTAAAACGCAAGCCCCGCACTCCGTCCGGTGTTTCCACCAGCTTTGGTTGGTTGAGCCAGAACCAATCATCATTGCTATATCTGGTGAGCAGCGTTCCATCATCGAAACGCACCCATTCCACAAAGGCGGCGGGCAGGGTGATGTGCAGTTCGTGCGCCCACTGCACGAGCGTTGCAATTGAGCGCTCCTGGCGCGGCGCTTCAGCACCGAGAAGTGCGAAGGTGCGTTTGTGAAAGCGCAGCATGGTTTAACTTTCTCCATTCTCCACAGAGTCTAAGCAATTGTACCATGTGCGCGCCCGCGTGTGATTTTTCCCCGGACTCCAACGAATAATAGGGTGTAGCGTCGTTAACGATGGAGCCACGGGCAGGCCGCTGGGGTAGCTCCCCGGCGCGTCGGCCCTTTATTAGGGAGCAGTATGGCTATGGATGCGGCTCACGAGTGCTTTATGCAGCTGCTCGAAGAGCACAGAAATATTCTTTACAAAGTCTCGTCGGCCTATTGCGCCAATGCTGAAGACCGGCGCGACCTGATTCAGGAGATGGTAATCCAGCTCTGGCGTTCGTTTGATCGCTTCGACTCGAGCTACCGTTTCTCCACATGGATGTATCGCATTGCCTTAAACGTTGCCATTTCGTTCTACCGCAGCGAGCGCCGCCGCAGTGGGCGCAGTGTGAGTCTGGAAGCTTCGTTGCTGGAACTCGCCGCGCCCGAACCGGAAAGCGACGATGTGCAACTGTTGCGGCAGTTTATCGGTGAGCTTGAACCGCTCAACAAAGCGCTGATGCTGCTCTACCTCGATGGCTATAGCTACGAGGAGATCGGCGAAATGCTGGGTATTTCGGCCAGCAACGGCGCAACCAAACTCAGCCGCCTGAAACAACGGCTGCGGCTGCAATTTCAGGAACATTACCAGGATTACCAGAGTTAGGGGAGACCACAATGGAATTCGATATGCTCAAGGCCCAATGGCAGGCCTATGACCAGAAGCTGACGGAAAGCCTACGGCTGAACCGGCGACTGTTGCGCGACAAACTGGTGGCAAAGGTGGATTCGGCCCTGCAGCGCCACGAGCGCGGGCTGTGGCTAGAGCTGGGCTTCGATGTGGTGCTGCTGCTGTTGCTTGGCTCGTTTATCAGTGACACGTGGGGCGAATGGCGCTTTGTGTTGCCCGCGCTGGTATGGCACATCTTCATCATCATCTCGATGGTCGTGACGATACGGGAGCTGGTGACGCTGCGGGAGATTGACTACAACGGGCCGGTGGCAACCTTGCAGAAACGGGTGGAACAGGTGCGGCTGCTGCATGCGTGGGTAAACAAATGGACGTGGACGCTGCTCCCAGTACTGTGGGTGCCGATTCTGATCATCGGCATGCGCTGGCTCCTGGGGCTGGATGCCTATGCCGTGCTGGGCACGCCCACGCTACTGGCGAACCTGGCCTTTGGCCTGGTGCTGATCCCCGTGATCGTGGTGGCCTCGCGCACCCTGGCAGGCCGGGGCGAGCAGTGGCCGTGGGTGCAGTCCATCATTGACGATGTGAACGGGGAGCATGTGGTGGCCGCCGCCCGCTTTCTGCGCGAAGTGCGGGACTTTGAGGAGGAGCGCTGATGTGGTAGGCAACATTGCGACTCACAGGCAGCCGCCGGGGTTGATGCATCGCCAGGCATAGGCATGGTCGTGTCGGCCTGGTTCGGTGCCGCCGCCGCCAGCACGCAGCAGGTAGCAAACGTAAAACCGCCGCGATCTCGCGCGTCGGCGGCAGTCGCGTTGCAGGGGCGTATTGGGCTGCTCTCTTCATTTATGCTTGAACCAATGCTCCGAGCAGCATCAGTGTCCCACCAAGGGTGTTGCCGAAGCAGTGCTGCCAGATGCCAATAGCAAGACTTTGTTTCCGCCAAAGGACATACGTGGTTGGCAGCACATACAGGAAGCGCGTCACAACTTGCCATGGCGTCCAGAAGTGATATACGCAGAATAATGCGGTGTTTATAATCGGCGCCCAACGTCCGAGATGGGCCAGACGGGGTAATAAATATCCGTGAAAATACAGCTCTTCAACAAGCGGTGCAGCAATACCTGTCACAAGAATACTGAGTACGAGCGTGACGATAAGACTGGTGCGCGAATATGCCGTTGTTGAGCCAGTGAGCAAAAACCATTCGGGCACCCACGCAAAGAATTGATTAAACACCGCCCGATCCACAAAGGAGAAGGCAAAGGTAATAAAGAACGCCCAGCCGGTTAGCAGCAGGACTATTGCCGCTAAGCGTCGTGGCGGGATGTGGTTGCGATATTGAATGACGCCGTGCAAGGTGAAGTGGCCCTGCTGTTGCTTGCCTTGGTACAAAAGGTAGCCCAGTTGTGTGGGAATGAGCACGAACAGCACGGCGAGCAGTAGTCCAAAGAGTGGGGGATAGCTTATCCAGGCCGCGAGCGGTGCGCCGATAAGGGTGTAAAAGAGTACGATGAACACGCCCGGTACAAGGTGCAGGAGTATAGAGCGGAATAAGGTGTCGTGTTGGATAGGGGGAGCGACCGGATGAACGGAACGTCTCGTCATGATGAGACCTCGCAGCAAAACCGGGTTGCGATTTGCTGCAATGATGTTTAATCGTGTCGAGCGGTTGGACGACGAGAAACCACACGTTGTTGCACAGCATGTTCGATGATGCAACGGCTCGACGGTCTGGCGTTCAGCGGCGTGCAACGGAACGGTGCCGGTGAGATAAACCGGGAAAGACATGTAGCCGCTACCTGCTCACAAAATCGCCCCGACAAAGCACGTCGGTTGCGTGGCGGTGTTGGGCTGTGAGCGCTAGTCAGTACTGTCCTTTTGGTTAGCGAGGGGGCAAATACAGCTAATCCATCAATCCAGCGAAAGTTATTTACGTTGTGGGTCACGAGTGTATGATTATGCACCAACGCTGTACCGGCAACCAGCGCGTCACCGAGCGACATGCGACGCTGCTGTCGGAGTGCGACTGCCTGGTCAAGAATGGCTTGGGTGAGTGAAAGGATAGTGGTAGCTGCAAAGAAGGCTTCCAGCAGCGTTTTTTCTTCCTCAAGAAGCCTATGAAAGCCGAGTACTTCCACATAGCTGACTGCTGATACAACTGGCCCATGCTCAGCAATAAACTACCGAAGGTTTGAATATTCTGGCTTCGAGGCGTAGATGATGATATTGCTATCAATAAGCATGCTATTCCTCGCGTCCGGGTAGCGTGCGTTCACCACGCTGCTCGCGCTGCCAAGCAATCGGGTCGCTGATTGAGGTAAGTGTTGGATGATGAGCAAGTTGCTCTAAGATTGCAGCCATTTGTTGACCAGATGTTTGCTGAGCAGATGAAGCTTGTACCTCATCAAGAATCGTAACGTGAACGGCGACAGACCGATCTTCAGCTATGGCTTGTGGCACAGTATCGCTCCATTCGAGCCGATTGCCGCGCAAGGTTGCTTTGTATGTTTGGAGCACGTTTAATGTTCCTCCTCAAACCGAGTAAATAAACTGTCTCTATTATACTCACTCTAAGCAAGGGCTGACAAACTACCAAAGAGGAGTACGGCTCGCGAATGGCCCAACGCTTAGCCTTCAGCTGCGCACGAGAAACTGGTACGACTAGCATGAGGCGGGAAAGCCTTGACATGCTGCCTGCTACCAAAAAAAGCCCTGACAGAAGGCATCGGTTGCATGGCGGTGTTGGGCCGCTTTTTGTTGAATAGCTTTCCACTTAGAAGCCTTGAATCCGGCGCAGATGTAGATCGAGGTTGGAGATGTTTTACTCCACGTTCAAAACTTTACGGAAGAGCACCATGTCCTCACCTGCGGCATAATAGTCACGAACCCGTGCTTCTTGTTCATAGCCACACTTGGTGTAAAACTTGCGGGTTAGGGCAAAGTCCTCTGAGCCTGACGTTTCTACAAGCAATACTCGTTGCCCGCTTTCTTGCAGTGTCTTTTCAACATATTCCATAAGAGTTGCACCATGTCCTTGCCCTTGCTTATCGCGCCGCACACCGATCATTGTTAGATACCATGTCCGGTCGGTTGCGAGGGCTGGTTGATAATAGGCAACTCCGAGTGGCTCACCTTCTACGGCGATAACGCATACGTGACTTTCATCAGCATTACCACCAAAGTAATTAGCCATCATCTTATCTACAAACGCAATTGCCTCAATAGGAAACAAACCAGATGCTACCGCTAGTGTGCTTACTGTTGCTGAATCTTCTGGTGTTATTGCTCGAATCAAGAAAACCTCCAATGCAAATGGTACACACTGCCACTGCCAAAATCGCAGCGATCTTGCCTGTCGGCTGGAAGGGCTTGTTGGGCCGCTGGCAGGGCTGTTGTGACAGAATATATCCGCTACTGTGCTTGTAACTGCTCAAATTCGGCTAGCATTGTTTGCCACGAGGAGAACTTTTCGGTGCGTAAAAATTCGATGATCAATTGACAAGATTGTGCTTGATATAAACCAGTATGGAGTGTTGGCCACCAACCTTGATACACACTTCCCAAGCTGGTAACATCAAGTCCGGTTGTGCCACCATTTGGGTCAGGACAAGCGATTACAATACGCGATACTCGATGAAGAACAGCAATACCGAGGCACATCAGGCAGGGTTCCAATGTTGTGTACAAGCATACTTGGCACTGTCGCTTTAGACACTGCTTGGCTCGCAGCCGACTCGAAAGTTGAGCGATTAGATTATGCTCGGCGTGAGCAGTTGTTCGTGCGTCAGTAAATAGAGAATTGCGGGCCGAACTTCATAGCTCGCCATCAACGGTAAGTACTGCTCCTACTGGATAATCCCCCTGTGCAAGTGCTGCTTGTGCTTCTTGAAGCGCGAGTTGCATATCCGCTTGGTCTTGCCTACTAAACATAAAAGTTGCTCTCAGGTAGATGGTATTTGGTTTCGTTCTTCCGCGCTACATTCTAGCACGATAGGATAGATGGCGGCCCAACGCCAAGCCTTCAGCCGCGCCGCTGGCGGGCGTCGAGAACGGTATGGCTACGAGCACAGAACGAGCGTGTAAATCGCGCCCAGGTTAGGGACGCGCCAGCGGCGTCGTGCTGCAAGGCTTGGTTGGGTGGCATACTATACAGTGAAATATACAAATTGCGGCATACATAAAACCCGTTCTTTACGCTTTTTATAAACTTTCTTGATTTCTTCATCAATCTCTTTTTCCATTATAACAAGCTATACCCTCTCTTCTGCCAAAAAAGCAGCAGGAATACACTTTGTTAACCACCAAGTCCAATACTTCTTCCAAATCTTGGGGTTAAATTCATCCGTTTCTATGTCGAAAGAAACAGCAGCCCCAGCTAAAATAGCACTATCACAAGCATTGATGAAATCTAAAAGACGGATATTTGTCCATTCTTCAACCTGTATAATATGTGTTGCTGTACCTCTTTGTTCACCATAACCTGAATCTAGATCTTGAAGAAAATATAAACCGTGGGTTGTTCCAGATAGTGCGGCTGCGGCGGCTTGCCCGGCGTAGTCTACTGATAGTGGAAGTTCATCTTCGTCATAACCCCAACTATGGCCAGATGCGTTATATGCCCACTCGTGTAATTCCTCTATTTCCTTTGAGATAACCGGATTCTGCAAAAAAGTGCGAGCACCCTCAATAAGCTTTTTAGGTAAATCATCTTCGGGATATGATTCTTGATATATGGGTAGTGCATGCTCCGCAGCAAGTATTGCAATACGAGCACGAATACGACAGCTTTTTATGTCTTCCCATCCACCAATAGCTTGATAAATTTGCCGACGCTGCTGTGGTGCTGGTATATCGAGTGCGGAACTTGGAAGTTTAACAAGAACATCATCAATGAGTTGTTGAACAAGAATTGGTAGTACCATTACTCCTCCAGAAGCGAAGTAATACGTTTAAATATAACTCACCATATTTTATAACTCTACCACGTTTTTTGTGTTGATGCCACCCAACATGAATTGGGCGGATTGTTTCCGTCTATCTCCCACCGTGTTAGGCCGCGCCTTTTTCCGTCTATGTTCTTCTGTGTTGAAGGAATAGGCGGAAGAATCGTCCGCCTATCTATGGTAACACGCCCCATGTATAGGGGCAAGAAACAGTGCCGTATGGAACGCAGGAAACCCACGTTTGAAGCCAGACCATCCCCGCCCGTGTGACCGCAACACGCCCCTACATAGCGCCGTAGATATGAAGTGGTACAATAGCAGCACTACCACGATGATAGTGACGAATCAACAACTATGACTGTCTCTTCAGGCATGGCACGCACACTGCATGGCATGCATTGAGTGTCTGTGATGATGATGCGGAAGGAATGAGCTGTATGAGTAGTCAGGCCGGGCAACCGTTGGAACAACAGCCCCCAGGTACCCACTCGTCCGAGTCGGCCCACGCCAACGAAAGCCAGCGGGCCCACAGCCACCCTCACCGGGGCAGGCTGGCGGTGCTCGCCCTCGCCGCCCTCGGTGTGGTCTATGGCGACATCGGCACCTCGCCGCTCTACGCCCTGCGCGAATGTTTCCACGGCATCCATGCCATTGCGCCCACACCGGCCAATATTTATGGCGTGTTATCGCTGATCTTCTGGGCCTTGATTATCGTCGTTACGATCAAGTACATCGTGTTTATTCTGCGGGCCAACAACCGGGGCGAAGGCGGCATTATGGCCCTCACCGCCCTGGCCACCCCCATTCGGCGGCTGGAACCCTCGCAGCGGCGCTGGATTGTCATTCTGGGCGTGTTTGGGGCGGCCCTGCTTTATGGCGACGGCATCATTACTCCGGCAATCTCGGTGCTGAGCGCCGTGGAAGGGTTGCGCATTGCCACGCCGCTGTTTACGCCCTACGTGGTGCCGCTGACGGTGGTCATTCTGGTCGGGCTATTCCTCATCCAGAAGCGCGGCACCGGCCAGATCGGGCGCTTCTTCGGGCCGATTATGCTGCTCTGGTTTGGGGTGCTGGCGCTGCTGGGCAGCATCCACATTGTCGAAAATCCCGCTGTGCTGACGGCGATTAATCCGCTCTACGCCGCGTCGTTTTTTGCGGCCAATGGCTGGACGGGTTTTCTGATTCTCGGCACTGTGTTTCTCGTCGTCACTGGCGGCGAGGCCCTCTATGCCGACATGGGCCATTTTGGGCGGCGGCCTATTCAAACCGCATGGTTTAGCCTGGTGCTACCGGCGCTGCTGTTGAACTACTTTGGTCAGGGGGCCATGCTGCTGGCCGAGCCTGAAGCTGCGGAAAATAGCTTCTACCTGATGGCCCCGGAGTGGGCGCTCATCCCGCTGGTCATCCTGGCCACCATGGCGACGATTATTGCTTCCCAGGCGCTGATTTCCGGGGCTTTCTCCATCACCATGCAGGCCGAAAACCTGGGCTTTTTGCCGCGCCTGCGTATTATTCACACCTCGCCTACCGAGTTTGGGCAGATTTATATCCCCTTCGTCAACTGGCTGCTGATGATTGCGTGTATCGGGGTGGTGCTGGGTTTTCAATCCTCAAGCAACCTGGCAGCGGCCTACGGCATTGCGGTGACTTCGACCATGGCCATAACCACCATGATTTTTGCGGTGGTGGTTCACGAAAAATGGGGCTGGGGTTTGCCCAGGGTGGCGCTGCTGGTTGGTGCGCTGCTTGTGGTTGATCTGGCGTTTTTGGGAGCCAACTTGATCAAAATTCCCCAGGGTGGCTGGTTTCCGATCATTGCCGCTGTGATTATTTTCACCTTCATGGCAACCTGGAAACGGGGCAGCCGACTGGTGAACAAACGTGAGCAGAATATGGAGCTAGAGCTGGATAAGCTCTTCAGCTCCATGCGCCAGAAGCCGCCGGTGCGCGCCCCTGGCACAGCGATTTTCCTCAGCGCCAACCCCGAAGGCACCCCGGCGGCGCTGCTGCTCAACAAGCAGTACAACGGGGTGGTACACGAGCGGGTGTTGCTGGTGCATGTGCATACTGAAGAGGTGCCCCACGTTGCCAACAACAAGCGCCTCAGCATGCACGACCTGGGGCAGGGCTTTTATGCGGTGAACCTGCGCTACGGTTTTATGGAAGAGATTAATGTTCCAAAGGCGCTGGCCCAGCTCAACAGCCGCAACTTTAAGCTAGACCCGCAGCAAAGTCCCTACTTCATCAGCCGCACCAAAGCCATTCCATCCAAGTTCCCCGGTATGGCGCTCTGGCGCGAGGTGCTCTACACCTTCATGCAGCGCAACGCCATTAGCGCCGCTGATTTCTTTCGCCTGCCGCCCGCCCGCGTGGTGGAAATTGCAACGAGTGTGGAGTTCTAGTGGGAGACCGGAGACCGGAGACCGGGGCAGTAGAGATTCGTGAAATTGTGCGGTGCTACTGCGTCTCTGCGTCTCTGCGTCTCTGCGTCTCTGCGTTTGTTGTTTAGGCGTCATCGCGCAGCGGTCGGTTTTCATCCACGCTGGAGCTGAAAAAGGCTAGCAGGGCAAGGGTGCCGCCCACCAGCGCAGCCACCAGCGCCCATTCCATCCATGTAATGTGTGGCCACGCCGGGCCAGGCAGCAGCGCCAGGCTCAGGGCCAGCCCCAGCAGCGCCAGGTTGCGCAGCACCAGGCCCCAGCCAATCGCCCGGCTGGCCAGCAGCCCGTGGCACTGGCAGTTGATGCGTCGCCCCCGCACCAGGTTGATCGCAATCGCCCCACTGAACAGCCCCAACACCAACGCCGCTCCCAACCCCGCCAGTAGCAGCCCCAGGCCCGCCAGCAACAGCAACCCTAGCCCCAGTTCCAGCGGCGGCAGCGCCAGGGCTGCCGGGCGAATAGCCCAGCCCGGCAACAGGCGGTAGTCGGCCAGGCCTGCCCTGAATTGGGCCAGGTTGCGCCACTTCCCCATGGCCGAGGTGATGAAGATGAAGCCAAGCAGGAGCCGAGCGGCGAGTAGTGCAAGCATGACGAGTGACGAGTGACGAGTGACGAGTGACGAGTGACGAGTGACGAGTGACGAGTGACGAGTGGCGAGTGACGAGTGACGAGTGACGAGTGACGAGTGACGAGTGGCGATTTCCGCAAGATTACGGATTACGCAGTACACAGTGTGATAACGCCTCGTAACTGCCGCCAGTACAATGAAACCAGGGTAGATGTTCCCGGAACTATGTAGGGAAATATTCCCCCGGAGTTAGGGAAAATTTCCCTGAATACCATTGACTCCACCTGGCGGTAGTGCTATCATTGCTTGTGCAACGCCGCACAAACTCAGTGTCTGGCTGCCTAACCCTGGCATTATAACGCCCGGTAGCCAATTATGTCCCTGAGCGACAGCCGACTCAAAACGCCGACTGCCGATAGTTGGCGTTTTTGTTTTGTCTGGTAGTTTTTTAGTCTAGGAGTTGAGAGAGAGATATGGTTACGCAACTGAAGCGTTTCCTCGTTGGCGAACCGATTGCGACCGAACATCAACACAACGAACGACTCAGCAAAGTGACGGCGCTGGCAGTGTTTTCGTCTGATGCGCTCTCCTCCGTTGCTTATGCTACCGAGGCGATTCTGGCGGTGCTGCTGCTGGCTGGCAGCGTGGCCCTGGGGCTGTCGCTACCGATTGCCGTGGGCATTGCCCTGTTGCTGATGGTGGTGGCCTTCTCCTACCGCCAGACGATTCGGGCCTACCCCAAAGGTGGCGGCGGCTACATTGTGGCCCGCGAAAACCTGGGCGACACGCCCGGCCTGGTGGCGGCAGGCGCACTGCTGATTGACTATGTGTTGACCGTGGCTGTGAGCATCTCGGCAGGTGTGGCCGCTATCACCTCGCTAGCGGGCAACTGGGGCTACCCCGGCCTGAAAGAATATGCGGTGGAACTGGCGCTGTTCTTTATTCTACTGGTGTCGCTGGCCAACCTGCGCGGTGTGAAGGAGAGCGGCGCGATCTTCGCTGTGCCGACCTACGCCTTCATCCTTGGTATGCTGGCGATGATCAGCTACGGCCTGGTTTCCGACTGGATTTTCGGTTCCACGCCAGTGACCCATGCCCACGCCCCGGAGATCCCGCTCACCGGCGAGGCAGTGGGGCTGTGGCTGGTGCTGCGGGCCTTTGCCGCTGGTTGCACCGCCCTCACGGGCATCGAAGCCATTAGCGACGGCGTGCCCGCCTTCCGCCAGCCTGAGTCGAAGAATGCCTCGGCGACGCTGACCTGGATGGTAGGTGTGCTGACGCTGATGTTTCTGGGCATTACATGGCTGGCCCACGCCCACAACGCCGTGCCCAACGAGTTCACCCACGAAACGGTGGTTTCGCAGATCGCTCGTTCGGTCTTCGGCGATGGCTCAATCTACTTCTTTATTCAGATAGCAACGGCGCTGATTCTGGTGCTGGCGGCCAACACGGCCTATGCCGATTTTCCGCGTCTGGCCTCGTTTCTTTCGCGCGACCGCTTTCTGCCGCGTCAGTTTAGCAGCCGGGGCGACCGGCTGGTCTTCTCCAATGGCATTCTGGCCCTGGGCGTGTTTTCGGCGCTGCTGGTGATCTTCTTTCAGGCGAATGAAATTGCTCTGCTGCCGCTGTATGCGGTTGGCGTGTTTATCTCCTTCACCCTTTCGCAGAGCGGCATGGTGCGCCGCCACCTGCGCATCAAGGAGGAGGGCTGGCGCAAGGGTATCGCCATCAACGGCCTGGGAGCGTTCTTGACGGCGGTGGTGATGGTGGTGCTGGCGGTGACCAAGTTTACCCATGGTGCGTGGGTGGTGCTGCTGCTCATCCCGCTGCTGGTGCTGATGTTCCGGGCCATTCACGCCCACTATAAGAATGTGTCGGAGCAGCTTTCGCTGGAGAAGGCCTGCAAACCGGCCCCACTGCGCCGCCACACGGCCGTAGTGCTGGTCAGCGGCATGCACAAGGGCGTGTTGCCGGCCCTGCGTTATGCCCAGGCCATCGCGTCGGATAACGTGACGGCGGTGTATGTGAACCTTGACCCCGATGTCACCGTCCGCTTCAAGGAGCGCTGGCAGGAATGGTGCTGTGGCGTGCCGCTGGTGGTGCTCGATTCGCCCTACCGTTCGCTGCTCTCGCCGCTGCTGAAGTTTATTGACGAGTATGATCGGCGTTACAGCGATGATGTGCTGACGGTGGTGCTGCCCGAATTTGTGCCCGCCCACTGGTGGGAACACCTGCTCCACAACCAGACCGGCCTGCTGATTAAAACCGCACTGCTCTTCCGCAAGGGCAAAGTGGTGACAAGCGTGCCCTACCACCTGGAACGCTAACGCAGGTTTCACCGCGGAGACCGCAGAGATTTTTTATGAGTCTCTACGGCCTCCGCGTCTCTGACGAAGCAGCAGCATAACGCTCACATGTAAAAGTAAAAAACCTCTGCATCCTCCGCGTCTCTGCGGTGAACGCAACATCTCTGTGTTCTCTGTGGCAAAATGCCTTACCCCAGCTCTGCGCTGGCGCTCATGGTTGCTTTGCCGTCTGGCCCCTGGGCTTCCAGTTCCACCCGCCCCGCGCCGGGGGTGGCCACCAGCCGGAAGGGGGCCAGGTCGAAGAGCGGGGCCAGACCACGGAAGCTAAAGCCGCTGATGGGCTGGCTGGTGTGCTGGCGCACCAGTTCTAGCAGCAGAATGGCCGTGAGTGGCCCATGCACCACCAGCCCTGGGTAGCCTTCCTCGTGTCGGGCGTAGGGCCGGTCGTAATGAATACGGTGGGCGTTAAAGGTCAGCGCTGAGAAGCGAAACAGCAGCCGTGGGTCGGGGGTGATGCTGCGCGACCAAGTACCCTCCGGCAGCGGCGGTAGCGCCCTCACCTGGGGTGCTGGCACGGGTGGCCCCGGCTCTCGGTAGACAATGTCCTGCTCCTCCTCGATGCACAATTCCCCATTTTGAAAAAAGTTGTAGCCCACGGTGACAAAGGCCAGGTTGCCGCTTTTGCCTTCCTTCTGCACCACGTTGCGGATGACGCCCACTCGACTAGTGGCCGCGCCGATGCTGAGCAAGCGGTGAAAGCGCAGCCGCGCCCCGGCAAACATGCGCCGTGGGTAGGGAATCGGCGGCATAAAGCCGCCCCGCTGGGGGTGGCCATCGTCGCCGAGCTTCGCCTGGGGCGCACGGGGCAGAAAATAGAACCAGTGCCAGAGCGGCGGCAACGGGCTGCCCGGCCCATAGTGAGTCGCCGTGTCGTCCAGGGTTGCCGCCGCAGCCAGGGTCGGGGCCAGGCTGATCTCCTCTTCCAGCGTCTCCGTCCGCCCGATCCAGGCAGCAAATGCACTGTGTGGCTCTGTCATACCTGTTCCTAACTGTTATTGGTTTAATAATTATAGGGTATAATACCGTCAGTTGTTGCACCAGTATAACCCACCCCTACAATACACGCATCGTTTCCGCACGAAAGTAACAACGTTTTAACTCTTCGTCCTGGCTTCTCAACTGAACATCGCTATGGTTTTTGGTATGCTATGCATGGCGCGCCCCAATGCGCCTTTTTACGACATACCACATAACAGACACCATATTGAGTGTAGAACGACGTAGACCCATCGTATTCCGCAGAATAGTGTGGAGGTAACGCAATGCCCCGAGGAGCACGCCCGCTCAACGATGGTGAACCGCAGAACGGTGACAACAACGACACTGCCGACACTCCGCCTCGGGGCGAAGCCACCCCACCCCGCCGCCAGCGCCGTCAGCAGGATCGCCCGCCAGAAGATGACAAACTGCCCATGAGTGGCATTCGGGTGATTGACGTAGGCACCTTTGTGGCTGGCCCCTACGCCGCCTCCATTCTGGGCGAGTTTGGGGCCGAGATTCTGAAGGTCGAACACCCCATTTCCGGCGACCCCATGCGCCGCTTTGGCACGCCCACCCGCCGCCACGACGCTAGCCTGGCCTGGCTGAGCGAAGGCCGTAATCGCAAATCGGTGACGATTGACCTGCGCCAGAAAGAGGGCGTGCGACTCTTCCTCAAGCTGGTGGAAAAATCGGATGTGCTGATCGAGAACTTTCGCCCCGGCACCATGGAGGAGTGGGGCCTGAGTTGGGAGGAGCTGAGCGCGGCTAACCCTGGCCTGGTGATGCTACGAGTCTCGGGCTATGGCCAGACTGGGCCGTACCGCCGCCGCACTGGCATCGCTCACATCGCCCATGCCTTTGGCGGCCTTTCCTACCTGGCCGGCTTTCCCGGCGAAACCCCGGTCATCCCCAGCACTGCGCCGCTGGGCGACTACATCGCCAGCCTCTACGGCGCGATTGGCATTATGCTGGCCCTGCGCTACCGCGAGCAAACCGGGCGCGGTCAGGTGATTGACATCGCCATCTACGAAGCGGTGTTTCGCCAGCTCGACGAGATCGCCGCTTCCTACGGCCTTTTTGGCATGGTGCGCGAGCGTGAAGGCTCGGGCAGCTTTATTGCTGTGCCCCACGGCCATTTCCGCACCAGAGACGACAAGTGGGTTTCCATCGCCTGCACCACCGACAAGATGTTCGAGCGCCTCTCGGAAGCGATGGGCCAGCCCGAACTCTCCTCCGCTGCGCTCTATGGCGAGCAGCGCAAACGCCTGACCGCCCGCGACACTGTGAACGCCATGGTGATCGAGTGGGTTGGCTCGCTGTCCCGCGATGAGGTGCTGCAACGCTGCCTGGAGAAAGAAGTGCCCGTCGGCAAAGTCAACAACATCGCCGACATATTTGATGATGAACACTACCAGGCCCGAGGCAACCTGGCCCGTGTGCAGGAAGACGGCCTGGGCGAAGTGGTTGTTCCCAACGTGGTGCCCACGCTCTCGTCCACACCTGGTCGTATCAGCAACCTCGGCCCGCCCCTTGGCAACGCCACCTACGAAATCATGCGTGAGCTGCTTGACATAAGCGCAGAG